>JAUHYB010000328.1 GCA_030426745.1 bacterium | reverse complement strand
GAGATTCGCCTCCGGCGAGTCTCACCGCTGGTCCGCTATTCCGGAGGAAGGTGCCTGGCACCGTAGTCCTGTCCAGCCGGCGCGTCGCCGAACAGCAGCATCGCGTCGCCGTAGCTGTAGAAGCGGTACTCGCGCTCGATCGCCTCGCGGTAGAGCGCCATCACGCGGTCCCGGCCGGCGAACGCGCTGACCAGCATCAGCAGCGTGCTCTGCGGCAGGTGGAAGTTCGTCAGCAACGCGTCGACGACGCGGAAGCGGTAGCCGGGCGTGATGAACAGGCGCGTCGCGCCGGTGCCGGGGGTCAGGCGCCCCGCTTCGTCCGCGCACGACTCCAGCACGCGCACGCTGGTCGTGCCGACGGCGACGACGCGGCCGCCGCGCGCGCGCGTGCGCTCGATCGCGTCGACGGCGTCCGCGCGCAGCTCGTAACGCTCGGAGTGCATCTCGTGGTCCGACGTGTCGTCGGCCGTGACCGGCAGGAAGGTGCCGGGTCCGACGTGCAGCGTGACGTGCGCGCGCTCGACGCCGCGGCTCGCGAGGTCCGCCAGCAACGCCTCGGTGAAGTGCAGCCCCGCCGTCGGCGCCGCCACCGCGCCGAGGCGCTCGGCGAAGACCGTCTGGTAGCGCTCGAGGTCGTCGGGGTCGCCCGCCTCCTCGCGCGCGATGTACGGCGGCAGCGGCATGACGCCGCGCTCCACCAGCAGGTCCTCCAGCGCGCCGCCGTCCGCCGCGCGCACGACCCAGTTCGGGCCCGGCGCGCCGGTCGCGTCGGCCTCGCGCCGGACGGCCACGACCTCGCGGTCCGTGCCCGGCACGGCGAGGCGCTCGCCGGGCTTCAGCTTCTTCGCCGGCCGCGCCAGCGCGCGCCACGCGCCGTCCGCCAGCGGGTCGGTGAACAGCAGCTCGACGCGCCCGCCGGTGGCCCGCCGCGCGAACAGCCGGGCGGGCAGCACGCGCGTGTCGTTGACGACCAGCAGGTCGCCCTCGCGCAGGAACTCCGCGATCTCGCGCACGCGCGCGTGCACGGGCGGCGCGTCGTCCGGCGGCTGCACCAGGAGGCGCGCGTCCTCGCGCCGCTCCGCCGGCCGCTGCGCGATGCGCTCCGGCGGCAGCTCGTAGTCGAAGTCCGAGACCTTCATCGGCGCGCGGCGGCGCGTCCCGTCACTGCCAGACGACGTGCAGCGCCGAGGTGAAGTTCGACCCGCTGCTGCACGGTCCGCCCGGGTCGCGGTACCAGAACTGGTAGTAGCGCGTCTGCCCTGGCATCACGTTGCCCTCGGTGACGATCGAGACGCCGGAGGTCGCCTGGCCCAGGAAGTCGGTGAACGCGACCTGCAGGCGCTGCGTCGGCGGCCCCACGCACAGGATGCCGTCGCGGAACGACTGCGGCGCGAGTTGCGCGCCCTGCAGGAACACGCCGGTCTGGTTCTGGCGGCACTGGTAGGCGTACAGCACCAGGTCGTCCTGCGCGACGTCCACCGAACCGTTGGCCGTCAGGATCGCGCCGACGCCGGTCGAGTTCTGGCACCCCTGCCCCGCCTGCGTGCCGTTCAGGCACGGACAGATCGCGAGTTGCGAGTCGCCGAAGCACACCGGCTCGATCACGAGACGCGGCAGCTCGAAGTCGCAGACCACGAGCTTGTGGTCCGACGCCCAGGAGCTGATCGCGACCGGGTTGGCGAAGCCCTGCATCTCCGGCGGCATGTTCGCACCGGGCACGCTGTTCGAGTGGAACAGGAACTCGTTGCGCAGCTGCGCGATCGAGTCCTGCCAGGCGATGTAGTCCAGCTTCTTGGATCCCAGCGTGTTGTCGGACCCGCCGTAGTCGTGCGCGTCGTCGTACGACATGTCCGAGCCGTCGCGGTCGGTGCCGTCGGTGGTGCCGCCGCTGGTCTGCGCGTGCGTCAACCACTCCGCCGGACCCTTCTGGCCGTTCGTGGACTCGTCCTCGTTCCAGTCGCCCGCCAGGATCACCGGCGTGTCCTCGTCCAGGACGAACTGCGCCGCCGGCGAGTCGTTGATGCGCGAGAACGGATCGGGCGTCCCCGTGCCCGCGCCGTTGAAGAGGTGCTCGACCAGGTACGCGACGTTCTGCGCGGCCTCGCGGCGCTGCGTCTCGTCGCTCGAGGAGCCGCCCGACTTCAGGTGCGCGCCGCCCACGACCAGGTCGCCGGTGTACGTCGTGTCGGGCAGGTCGATCTCGACGAACTGGAACCCGCGGATGCCGCCGTCGCCGCCGGGCGCGTAGCCGGTCGACTGCACGAACGGGATGTCGCTCCAGGTGCTGTCGCCGTCGCCGTTCAGGTCGGCGAAGGGGTAGCGCGACAGGATCGCGTTGCGGTTGTAGTTGTCCGTCTGGTTCGGGACGAAGATGTACGGCAGGTCGTAGCCGGGCGCGTAGAGCTGCACGTAGCTCGTCACCGTCGCGCCGCCGTTGTCCGGGTCGCTGCCGCCGTGCATCATCAACTCGAGCACGCCCGTCAGCTCCGCGACGTTGTCGTTGCCCGACCCGGTCCCGTTGCCGTTGTTGTCCGCGCACTCCTGCAGCAGCAAGACGTCCGGCTGGAACGCCGCGATCGTGCGGCAGACCGCCGTCCAGTTGTTCAGGCCCTCCTGCTTGTCGTTCGACGTGCAGAGCGCGTCCTTCACGTTCCACGTCATCACGCGCAGGTGATGGGACTCGTCCTTGCCCCACTGGCCGGACGTCGGGTCGAACTGTGCGTACGCGGAGGGCGCGAAGACGGCGCCGAGCGCCAGCGCGATCGCCGGCGCGAGGGAGCGGGACATGGGGGAACTCCTGAGGCTCGGGGGAGGTCCGCCATGGTAGCGCGGTCCGCGCCGGGCGGGCGCGGCGGCCCGGGGATCAGCAGGCGCCGTCGCGCCAGGCCGCCCCGCGCTCGGCCGGGTCGGGCCCGGCGAGCCCCGCGTCCGCCAGCCGCGCCGCCAGCGTGTCCGGGTCCCAGCCCAGGTGCGCCGCCGCCCGGCGCTTGTTCGCGCGCCCGCCCGCCGTCGCCGTCGCGAGCAAAGCGTCGCGCAACAGCGCCGGGTCCGGGTCGCGCGAGGGCACGCGCGCGACCGGCTCGTCCCCCGTCGACCGCCACTCCGCCGCCAGCGCGTCCGCGTCGAGTTCCGCCGCGCCGCGCCGCGACAGGCGGGCGAGCCGCGCGTCCAGCTCGCGCCAGTTCCCCGCCCACGCCTGCCGCCACAGGAACGCGCGCGCGTCGTCGGTGAAGCGCGGCGGCGCGACCTTCGCCGCGGCGGCGACGTCCTCCGCGCGTTGCACGGCCAGCGCGACGACCTCGCCGCGGCGCTCGGCGAACGCCGGGACGCGCAGCCGCGCGCGCACGAGCCACGCGGCCAGCTCCGGGATCAGGCGCCCGTCGCGCGCGGAGCAGTGCGGCTCTTCGCGCAACCCGAAGGCGAGCCGCGGCCCGTCCCCCGACTCGATCGCCTCCAGCACGCGCCGCTGTTCGACCACGTCGAGCTCCGCGACGCCCCGCACGTACGCGTCGTCCGACGCGCCGCGGTCGATCCACTCGCGCGCCGACAGCTCGGCGCGCGGCGCCTCGCCCGCGCGCGCCTCGAACCACGACCAGCGCGCGACCACGCGCTTGCCCGCGCCCGCCGGCCCGACGAGCGCGAGCGGCGCCGGCCCGCGCTCGGCCTGCACCAGCGCCGCGTGGAACGCGCGGAAGCCCGGCGTGTCGACGACGAAGCGCGGCGCGACGTCGTGGCGGGCGCGGTGGTGCGCGCGGAACTCCGCCAGGCGCAGCGGCAACGACCAGCGCCGCGCGACCTCGGCGAAGCGCTCCGCGTCCTCCGGCGAGAAGTCGCGCCGGCGCTCGGACTCGACCACGACGACGCCGACGCGCGCGCCGGACAGCGCCGCGCAGA
>JAUHYB010000327.1 GCA_030426745.1 bacterium | reverse complement strand
CGCGCGGTCCCCGGCGGCGGACGGGCAGCGGGCGAGAGGCGGGCGAGAGGCGGATGGGCGGCGCGCTGCGCACCCGCTACCCTTGGCGGCGATGCGCCCCGATCCTCGCCACCTGCGCGCGCTGCGGCGCAACGACCCGGCGCTCGCCGCGGCGATGCGGCGCACCGAGCCCTTCCCCGGCTTCCCGTCGGGCTCGCCCCGCCTGTCGCGCTACGAGAGCCTGGCGAAGGCGATCGTCTACCAGCAGCTGGCCGGCAAGGCGGCGGCCACGATCTGGGGGCGGGTGCGGGCGCTCGGCGGCGGTCGCCTGCCCGCGGCGCCGGACCTCCTGGCGCTGGACGACGAGACGCTGCGCGGCGCCGGCCTGTCGCGCGGCAAGCTCGCCGCCCTGCGCGACCTGGCCGGGCGGATCGACGACGGCCGCCTGAAGCTGCGCGCGATCCACCGCCACGACGACGAGGAGGTCGTCGAGCGCCTGGTCGAGGTCCGCGGCATCGGTCGCTGGACGGCGCAGATGTTCCTGCTGTTCCAGCTCGGCCGCCTCGACGTCATGCCGACGGGGGACCTGGGCATCCAGGAAGGCCTGCGCCGGCTCGACGGCCTGGCGGAACGCCCCGATCCGGGCGCGGTCCTGGAACGCAGCGCCGTCTGGGCGCCGATCCGGAGCGTGGCCAGCTGGCACCTGTGGCGGCTGACGGAGCTGGAACCCGAGCCCGGCGATTCGGGGCCCGCCGTTCGCTAGAGTCGGCGTCCACGATGCTGATTCGCCACTTCATGAGCAGCCCGGTCTATCGGGTCGAGAGCACCGAGACGATCGCGTCGGTGTGGGACCAGCTGCAGGACCTCGGGCTGCGCCGCCTGGTGGTGACGCGCCACGGCCGCGCCGTCGGCGTGGTGTCGGAGCACGACCTGGTGCGCGCGCTGCCGCGGCACGACCGCATCGGCGCGATCGAGAGCGCGCCGGAGCGCGAGGACGCGCCGGTCGGCAGCTTGCTGAAGCACGACCTGGTCACGATCGGTCCGAACGACCACATCGACGACGCGGCGGCGCGGATGCTGGAGCACCGCATCGACACGCTGCCGGTGATCGAGGGCGGCGAGCTGGTCGGCGTCCTGACCTCGAGCGACATCTTCCGCCTGTTCGCGAAGTCGGAGGCGGACAAGAGCGCCGCGACACGCCGCGTGACGATCGAGTGGCCGGCGAGCGAGCCGGAGCCCGATCCCCTGCGCGCGGTCTTCGCCGCGGGCGGGCGGCTGCACGGGCTCGTGCGTCACCGGACGCCGGGCGGCGTGACGGTCAGCGTGCTGCACCTGGCGAACGAGACGTCCGAGGAGGTGCAGAAGCGCCTCGTCGCGATGGGCTTCGTCGTGGTCGAGAAGGAGCGCGGGCGGGGTCGACGTTGATCGAGTCCTTGCCCCGTCCGATCCGCGGCGTCGTCTCGTTCGCGCGCGACTTCGTGCTGGCCCTCGGCGAGCACGCGGTGTACTCGCACGCGGCGGCGCTGGCGTTCTACCTGATCTTCTCGATCCCGCCGGCGCTGCTGGGGATCGTCGCGCTCGCCGGCATGTTGCCGGTCGAGTCATGGGTCACGCACGGCCTGGAGAACGCGGACGAGGTCCTGACGTGGGCGTACGGCCTGGTGCTGGACCCCGTCGCGGCCGCGGCGAGCGCGGACGGCATCCTGATCTCGTGGACGGCGGTGACCGACACGCTGCGCGACCTCGACAAGGAAGGCATGTTGCTGCACCTGCGGCAGCTCCTGGAGGAGAACGCGCCGCCCGCCGTCGCCGAGACCGCCTTCCAGTTCCTGAAGGACGTGCTGGGCAACGCGCAGCCGGGCCTCTTGACCGTCGGCTTCGTCGGCGTGCTGTGGTCGGCCAGCGGCGTGACGCGCCAGGTGCTGCGCGCGGTGAACGCGATCCACGAGCTGCGCCCGCGGCCGTGGTGGCGCCAGAACCTGGTCGCGCTGGGGATGACGCTGGCGCTCCTGGGCTGCGGCACGCTGGCGCTGATCCTGCTGCCGGTGTCCGGCGCGGTGATCGGCGTGCTGGGCGGCGACGAGTGGTGGATGATCGCGTGGCGCGTCGCGACGGGCTCGTTCGGCGTGCTCGTGATGTACACGGTGATGCAGACCTTCTACCGCTGGGCGGTGCACGCGAAGCTGCCCGGGCGGCGCACGCGCGAGGGCGTGATCCTGACGATGGCGCTGTGGGGCACGCTGTTCTACGTGCTCGGGCGATTCGGACAGCAAGGTCTGGAGCGCTACAGCGCGACCTACGGCGCCCTCGCCAGCATCGTCTTCCTGCTGTTCTGGATCTACGCGATGGCGATCTCGCTGTTCCTGGGCGTGGAGTGGAACGCCACGCGCCTCAGCCAGGGGCCGTGGTGGGAGGTGCTGCTGGGCGACCGCGCGCGGAAGTACACGCGGCGGGCCGCGGAGCGGGCGAGCTTCGCGCGTGGCCCCTGGGGCGGGCGCGCGGTACACTCGCCGCCGCAAGAGGAGGCCGGCGACGAGACGCGGGCCTCCGACGACGGCTAGGGGCGGCGCCGCGCGGCGCCTGAGATGCACCCTTCGAACCTGATCCGGGTCGTACCGGCGTAGGAAAGCACCCATGCAACAGAACGAAACGAAGGCCGCGATGGCGGCGCCGCGTCCGCTCGAACAGAGCTTCCCCCGCTCGCACCAGGTGTGGAAGGACGTCGAGCACGACGGCACGACGCTGCGCATCCCCGCGCGGCGCATCCACCTGACGAACGGCGAGGAGCTGGACGTCTACGACTCCGCCGGCCCGCAGGGCATCGACCCGCGCGAGGGCCTGCCGAAGCTGCGCGCGCCGTGGACGGCGAAGCGCGCGCCGAAGGCGAACGGCAACTTCAGCCAGATGCACTTCGCGCGCCGCGGGATCGTCACCGAGGAGATGGCGTACGTCGCCGCGCGCGAGGGCTGCGACCCCGAGTTCGTGCGCTCCGAGATCGCGCGCGGCCGCGCGATCATCCCGGCGAACATCAACCACCCCGAGCTCGAGCCGATGATCATCGGCAAGAACTTCCTGGTGAAGATCAACGCGAACATCGGCAACAGCGCCGTGACGTCGTCGATCGAGGAGGAGGTCGAGAAGCTGCAGTGGTCGGTGCGCTGGGGCAGCGACACGATCATGGACCTGTCGACCGGCGACCAGATCCACGAGACGCGCGAGTGGATCCTGCGCAACTCGCCGGTGCCCGTCGGCACCGTGCCGATCTACCAGGCGCTCGAGAAGGTGAACGGCAAGATCGAGGACCTGACCCTCGACCTGTTCCTGGACACGCTGCGCGAGCAGGCCGAGCAGGGCGTGGACTACTTCACGATCCACGCCGGCGTGCTGCTGCGCTACGTGCCGCTGACCGCGAACCGCGTCACGGGCATCGTGTCGCGCGGCGGCTCGATCATGGCGAAGTGGTGCCTGGCGCATCACACGGAGAACTTCCTGTACACCGGCTTCGAGCGCATCTGCGAGCTGATGAAGGAGTACGACGTGTCGTTCTCCCTCGGCGACGGCCTGCGCCCCGGATCGATCGCGGACGCGAACGACGAGGCGCAGTTCGCGGAGCTCGAGACGCTGGGCGAGCTGACGAAGAAGGCCTGGGAGCACGACGTGCAGGTCATGATCGAAGGCCCGGGCCACGTGCCCGCCGACAAGATCAAGGTCAACGTCGACAAGGAGATGGAGGCGTGCCACGAGGCGCCCTTCTACACCCTCGGCCCGCTCGTCACGGACATCGCGCCGGGCTACGACCACATCACGTCCGCGATCGGCGCGACGATGATCGGCATGTACGGCACCTCGATGCTGTGCTACGTGACGCCCAAGGAACACCTGGGCCTGCCGAACGCCGACGACGTGAAGCAGGGCGTGA
>JAUHYB010000326.1 GCA_030426745.1 bacterium | reverse complement strand
GTCAGCGTGGCGCGGTCGATCCCCGCGGCGCGCAACCGCGCGTCCTGCGCGGCGACCGGCGCCTTCGCCAGCAGCTGGTCGGCGATCGTCAGCGACGACTCGACGACCGACGGCACGTCCGGGTACTCGAGCCACAGGCGGCGCGTCGCCTCGATCGCGGCGACGAAGTCACCGAGCTCCGTCAGCGCGCCCGCGACGCGCAGGTCGCGCCCGAAGGTCTCGACGACCATCGCGCGCTCGATGCGCAGCGCGTTCTCGTGCTCGCCCGACCCGCGGTAGGCGTCCGCGACGGCGCGCAGCTCCTTGAAGCCGATCTCCAGGTCGGGGGCGCGCTCGCCCAGGAGCTCGAAGTGCTCGATGATCGCCGCGTCGTCGCCGCGTTCGACCGCGAGCTGGAACAGGATGCGCGACGTCTCGCGCGCCGGGTCGGGCCGCAGCTCCTCGCCCCAGCGCCGGTACAGCGTCTCGAGCTGGATGCGCACCAGGTCGCGGTCGCCCTGGTGGAAGGCGCGGCGGCCCAGCTCGAACAGCTCGTCGGGCGAGGGGTCGTAGGGCTCCTCGGAACCGACCCCGCGCGCCAGCACGCGCAGCTCCATCACGCCGCCCGTCGACAGGCGATGCGGCCGGTCGAGGCTGCGGACGGTCGCGGGCAGCACGCGGTACTCGCCGGGGAACAGGCCCAGCAGCGTGAAGTCGATCATGTAGCCCGAGCGGCCGTCGTCGAGGTCGACGACCAGGCGGTCCGGGCGCAACTCGTACGGCAGCCCGATCGACGCGAGCGAGCGCTCGTCGACGCGCGTCCCGGCGGGGATCGGCACTTCCAGCACCTGGCGCTCGCCGCCGTCCGGCGCGCGCTCGCGGTCGGATCGCTGCACGCGCACCTGCACCTGCACGCGGCCGCCGAACTCGACCTCGCGCCGCGGGTTGCGCTCCGCGTCCGACGACGAGTCGAGGATCGACGAGAAGCCGACGGGCAACTCGCGCCCGCGGTAACTCGGCGCCGCCGCGACGTAGCGCAGGCGCCACAGCCCGGCCAGCGCGTCGCGCTGGTGCTCCGACACCGGCGCGCTGCCGGTCAACAGGGCGACGTACTCGGCCTCGCCGCCGCGCGGATCCAGGTCGAGCGCGACCTCGGCCGGGTCGTCCTCGCCCAGCTCGAAGGTGACGAGCGCGCTGGGGCGCGACGCGTCCAACGTGACCTCCACCGGCGCGCGGTCCGCGCAGCGCACGACGACGGTCGTCGGCGCCGAGGGCGCGGGGCGGTTCTCGCGCGACGCGAGCGCCGCGACCACCAGGCCGCGCGTGCCGCGCCCGCCCCACGGACGGTCCGCGAGCAGGCCGTCGGCCAGGCGGCGCGCGGCGGGCGACTCGGGCGCGGACGCTTGCAGCGCCAGCAGCGCCAGCGCGCGCTGACGCACGATCGACTGGTGCACGGCGCGCTGCGCCGACCCGGACATGCCGCCCTCGTCGTCGACGCGACGCGCCAGCACGTCCGCGACTTCGCGCGCCATCGGGGCGCGGCGGTCGGCGACGAACGCCAGCGCGAGGTGCGACAGGCCGGGCGCGCTCAACGACTCGCGGTCGCGGTACAGCCGGTTGGCGAAGTCCTCCGTCTCGGCGCCGAGCAGCGCCAGCGCGTGCGCGTACAGCGCGCGCACCTCGGACTCGGACGCGCCCAGCTCGCGGAAGCGCGCCAGGAGCTGCGCGCGCAGCTCGACGGTGTACCGCGCGGGCACGTCGAGGCCGACGCCGCGCGCGCGACCGAGGGCGATCGCGACGTAGGCAGTGGCCTCGCGGTCGACGTGACGGAGCCCGCGGCAGCGCGGCCAGCCGTCTTCGGACAGGCGCGCCGCCATCAGCCCCGTCAGCGCGGCCTGGGCGCGCGCGCGCAGCTCCGCGTACCGGCCGGTCCGCGCGTCGACGCCGTCGCGCACCTGCTGCAGCACCTCGGTCAGGCCGACCAGGTGCAGCGCGTCGTCCGTGATCGTCGGCACGCCGACGGCGCGGCCGCGCAGCAGCCCGTCGCCCTCGAGCGCGTCGAGCAACGCGTCGTTCACGCCGCGGCCGACGCGGACGGTCAGCTCGCGCCCGGCGAGGTGCGCGTGGTCGGGCAGCGCCAGCGTGACGCCGCGCGGCGAGTCCAGCGCGCCGCTGCGCGAGCGGAAGACCTCGAGGCCCCACGCGCGCACGCGCAGGAGCTCGGCGTCCGCGCGCGCGACGTCCGCCCCGTCCAGCGCGCCGCGCGCGTCGACGCGCAGGTCGAGCGCGCCGGCGGGGACGGCGTCGAGCGCCTCGAACGCGACGTCGACGAAGGGCTCGCCGCCGAGCCGCACGACCTCGTCGCGGGACACGTCGGCGGACTCCGACGACAGGGTCAGCGTCAACTCGCCGCGCTTGCCGCCGGGGTTGTGCACGCGCGCGACGAGCGCGGGCCGGTCGCCTTCGGTCAGCGCCGGGGGCGCCAGCAGCTCGACGAACCAGTCGCCGCGCGCGACGACCGCGCCCGACGCGTCGCCGAACGACCCGTCGACGCTCGCGCCGTGCGCGGTCAGGCGCCACCGCGTGCTCTTCTCCGGCACGCGGAAGCGGACCGTCGCGCGGCCGTCCTCGTCGGTGACGATGGACGGGTTCCAGTAGGCGGTGATGCGCTCCAGCCCTTGCACGCGGAGCTGCGCCGCGTCCGCGCCCTTGCCGCCCGCGGCGCGCAGGTTGCGCCGACCGCCGACGCGACCGCCGAACGAACCGCCGGCGCCGCCGCCCAGCCCGATCAGGTCGCTGGACTCCTCCAGCTCCTCGAGGGGCGGCTCCTCGAACGCGAAGTCGGACGACGGCGACTCCAGCGGGGCCTTCGACGCCAGCTCGTCGAGCGCGCCCAGCGCCTGCTCGCGACGGTCGCGCCAGCGCGCCTCTTCCTCGCGCCGCGCCGCCTCGGCGATCAGGGCCGCCGCGATCGTGCGCGTATCGGCCAGGTACTCGAAGTCGCACGACGAGATCGTGTGCACCGGCTCCAGGTGGTAGTCGCGGCGCGGCAGGCGGAACGCGTCCGCGATGCGCGGGTCGTCGCGCGGGAACAGGTCGAACAGCGCCTCGTCGACGACGGCCAGCGACAGCTCGGCGACGACCGGGTCGCCGGACAGGTCCAGGACGCGGAAGGACACCTCGCACTCCCCGCCGGGGACGACCGGGCCCGCGGGCGCGATCAGCTCGACGCGCAGCTCGCGCCGCACGTCCAGCTCGGTCCAGTCCTCCAGCAGCTCGCCGCGCGTCATGCGCGCCACCGCGACGCGCACGTTCGGCGCGTGCGCCTGCTCCAGCTCGATGCGCACCAGGTTGCGGCCGGTCGCCAGCCGCGTGACGCGGTAGCTCTGCACGCGGTCGGTCTCGATCGTGATCAGCGCCAGGCCGCCGTCCGTGCGGTCGACCAGGTCCAGCTCGGCCGTGTCGCCGACGCCGTACTCGCGCCGCTTCGCGAAGAAGCGCAAGCGCCGCGGGTCGTCGTCGCCGGAGACCTCGTAGTCGGCGTGCGCGCTGACCGGGTTGCCGAAGCGGTCCGTCGCGGACACGCGCAGGCGGTACAGGCCGCCGGCCTCGGGCCGAAACGCGACGCGCGCGTCGCCGCGGGCGTCGGTGGTGACGGTCTCGGTCGCGACGCGGCGCTCGGCCGTGTCGCCGTCCACCTCGACCAGGCGCAACCACTCGACCTGCAGCGGGATCGCCAGCGCGGCGCCCGCGGGGTCGGCGGCGTGCACGGTCGCGAGCAGCTCGTCGCCCAGCGCGGCTTCGTCCCGGTCCGCCTCCGCGCGCAACGCGATCGCGTGCGTCGCCAGGTACACGGCCAGGTCGGCGCTCGCGTTCTCCTCCAGGAGGCGCGCGCGGAACCGCAGCGCGCCGTCGCGCTCGTGGTCCG
>JAUHYB010000024.1 GCA_030426745.1 bacterium | reverse complement strand
AGCTGGCGCGCACCGAGCTGGAGCGCGTCGAGCGCTTCACCGCCGAGCTCGAGGGCGAGGAGCTGCCGCTGATCCCGCTGCAGCGCCGCATCGACCTGGAGTACCGCGTCACGCGCGCGGAGGCCGCGGTCGAGCACACGCGCATGGAGCTGGAGAAGCACGGCCTGGAGGACGAGCAGGTCGCGGCGCTGGAGGCGGGCGGTCACCTGCCGCCGGCGACCGGCGAGATGTGGCGGCGCGCGCTCGAGCACAGCGGCATCTGGACGGAGTCGGCCGAGAGGCTGTACGAGGCGCTGCCCGCGAAGAGCTGCGAGACGCCGTGGGTCGTCGCGACGGTCGGCGAGCTGGCGGGCGTGGGCCTCGCGTCGGACGACCTGGCCGCGTGGTTGCGCGAGGAGCCGGCGGCGGCGAACCGCTTCCTGGAAGTCGGCGTGCTGTTGCAGCGCGGCCACTCGCTGGAAGACGTGCGCCGGCTGTTCGCCGCGGGCGCGCTGGAACCGGTGATGCGCATCGGCGCGCCGGCGACGGACCACGAGGGCGAGGGTTGGGACGTCCGCGCGATCCACGTGCAGCCGGGCGCGCGGGTCGAACCCGGGTCGCCGCTGATCGACGTCGAGAACCCCGCGCACGTGCTGCTGCGCATGGAGCCGGTCGGCCGCGAGGTCGAGGCCGTGCTGCGCGCGAAGGGGGAAGGCGCCGCCTTGCGCGCCGCCGCGCTGGTCCCCGGGACCGGGCCGGACGTCGAGGACCTGCGCGTCGCCTTCGTGACCAGCGCGCAGGAGCGCGGCGGGACGACCGCCTACGTCGAGCTGGACAACGTGCTGCTCGCGAGCGACGACGGCCGTCGCACCTGGGGTCTGCGGTCCGGCACGCGCTACACGGTGCACGTGCCGCGCGAGTCGATGGACGACGTGTTCGTGCTGCCGGCGGACGCCGTGGCCGAGGTCGGACCGGACCTGGTCGTCTTCCACCGCGACGGCGACGGACCGATCTTCCCGATCCCGCTGGCGGTCGCGTACCGCGACGAGCAGGTCGTGGTGGTCGAGCGCATCGAAGGCCTCGACCTGTTCCCAGGCGACGCGATCGCCGTGCGCGGCGCGTTCGCTCTGAGCCTGGCGTTGTCGGGGTCCGACGACGCGGCCGGGCACGACCACGGCCACGCGCACTGAGGAGGAAGACGCCGTGCTGAACCGCATCCTCTTCTCGTCGCTGAACAACCGCATCGTCGTCCTGCTGGCGGCGGTGGCGGTGTGCGCGCTGGGCCTGTGGAAGGCCGCGCGCATGCCGATCGACGTCCTGCCCGACCTGAACCGCCCGGTCGTCACCGTGATGACCGAGGCGCACGGCATGGTCCCGGAGGACGTCGAGCGCCTCGTGACCTGGCCGATCGAGCAGGTGATGAACGGCGCGACCGGCGTGTTCCGCGTGCGGTCGTCCAGCGGGCCGGGCCTGTCCGTGGTCTACGTCGAGTTCGAGTGGGACACCGACATCTACCGCGACCGCCAGGTCGTCGCCGAGAAGCTGCAGCTGGCGCAGGCCAACCTGCCGCCCGAGGTGCAGCCCGTGATGGCGCCGATCAGCAGCATCATGGGTCAGGTGCAGATCGTCGGCTTCACCAGCAAGTCGGGCGAGATCGACGCGCTGGAGATGCGGCGCTTGATCGACCGCGACGTGAAGCCGCGGATGCTGTCGCTGTCGGGCGTCGCGCAGATCGTGACGATCGGCGGTCAGCCGACGGAGCTGCAGGTGGTCGTCGACGCCGACCGCCTGCGCGCGCACGACGTGACGCTGTCCGAGGTGGCCGACGCCGTGCGCGGCGCGAACGTGAACGTCTCGGGCGGAACGGTCGAGCTGGGTCCGAAGGGCCCGACGGTCGCGGTCAGCGGCCTGCTCGAGGATCCCGCGCAGCTCGGCCGCGCCGTCGTGCGCCGCGAAGCGCACCGGCCGATCCTGGTGTCCGACGTCGCCGACGTCGTGTTCGGGCCGGCGGCGGTGCGCGTGGGCGACGCGGGTATCGACGGCGGGCCGGGCGTGCAGATGGTCGTGATGAAGCAGCCGGGGGCCGACACTCTGGACCTGACCGAGCGCGTGAACGCGGAGCTCGCGGCGATCGCGCGCGAGTTGCCCGACGACGTGCTCGTCCGCCCGGAGCTGTTCCAGCAGGCCGCCTTCATCGAGCGCGCCGTGGACAACGTCCTGGAGGCGGTGCGCGACGGCGGCATCCTCGTGATCCTGATCCTGTTCGTCTTCCTGCTGAACCTGCGCACCACGGTGATCACCTTGACGGCGATCCCGCTGTCGGTGGCCGTGACCGCGCTGGTGTTCGACGCGCTGGGGCTGTCGATCAACACGATGACGCTGGGCGGGCTCGCGGTCGCGATCGGCACGCTGGTCGACGACGCGATCGTCGACGTCGAGAACGTCTACCGGCGGTTGCACGAGAACGCGAACGCGGCCCGGCCGGATCCGGCGCTGGTGGTCGTCTTCCGCGCCTCGCGCGAGATCCGCAAGCCGGTGCTGTACGGCACGCTGCTGGTCACCGTCGTCTACCTGCCGCTGTTCTTCCTGTCCGGCATCGAGGGGCGCTTGTTCGCGCCGATCGGCCTGGCGTTCTTGATCAGCGTCTTCGCGTCGCTGATCGTCGCCATGACCGTGACGCCGGTGCTGTGCTACTACCTCCTGGGCGGCGCGAAGCGGTCGTCGAAGGAGTACGGCGGGCCGGTCGTGCGCGTGCTGTGGCGCGCGGCGGAGCGCGTCGTGCGCTTCTCGATCCGCAACGCGGAAGCGGTCCTGGGCGTCGCGGTCGCGGCGCTGATCGTCGTCGGCGTCTGGAGCGCCACGCTGGGCCGCACCTTCCTGCCGGCCTTCGACGAGGGCGCGGCGCAGGTGAACCTCTTGCTGCCGCCGGACACCGGCCTGGCGACGTCCGACGTCTACGGTCGCCGGCTGGAGGAGGTCGTCGGTTCGATCGACGGCGTCGCCAGCATCGCGCGCCGCACCGGCCGCGCCAGCGGTGACGAGCACGTCATGCCCGTCAGCGTGAACGAGGCGATCGTGCAGTTCGACCCGGACTCGACGCGCCCGCGCGAGGAGATCCTGGAGGAGATCCGCGACCGGCTGGACGCCGAGTTCCCCGGCGTGGCGACCGCGACGGAGCAGCCGCTGGCGCACCTCCTGAGCCACCTCCTGTCCGGCGTCACGGCGCAGGTCGCGATCAAGATCTCGGGCACCGACCTGGTCGTGCTGCGCGAATCGGCGGCGGAGATCGAGGCCGCGATCTCGGGCATCGACGGGGTGCGGGACCTGTACGTCGAACCGCAGGTGCTGATCGACCAGGTGCTGGTGCGGCCGGACCGGTCCGTCATCGCGCGCGAGGGCCTCGACGTCGAGCAGGTCGCGCGCACGGTCGAACTGGCGATGGGTGCGGAGGAAGTCTCGCGCTTCCAGGTCGGCCGCATCACCTACCCGATCAAGGTCAGCCTGCGCGGCGAGGACCGTCGCAACCTCGACGCGATCGGCGCGCTCTACCTGCGCCGGTCGGGAGGGTCGCTGACGCGGCTCGAGGACGTCGCGCAGGTCGCGCTGTCGAAGACGCCGAACAACATCCAGCGCGAGGACGTGCAGCGACGCATCGTCGTGCAGCACAACGTGGCGGGCCGCGCGCTGAACGAGGTCGTCGCCGACGTCGAGCGCGCGCTGGAGCCGGTGCGCGAGCGCCTGGCGGAGACGCCCGGCTACTCGATCCGCGTCAGCGGTCAGTTCGAGGCGCAGCAGGCCGCGACGCGCACCATCGCGCTGCTCGGCCTGGCGTCGCTGGTCCTGATGGTCGCGATCCTGTACTCGCACTTCCGCTCGTTGCGGATCGCGGTGCTCGTGCTGGCGACGCGCCCGTTCGCCCTGGTGGGCGGCGCCGTGTTGCTGGCCGTGACCGGCCAGGACCTGTCCGTCGCCGCGCTGGTCGGCTTCATCGCCCTGCTGGGCATCGCCGCGCGCAACGCGATCCTGCTGGTCGACCACGCGCTGCACCTGATGCGCGAGGGCGACGCGGAGTTCGACGAGGCGCTCATCGTGCGCGCCGGCAAGGAACGGATCGTGCCCGTGCTGATGACGGCGCTGACCAGCGGGATCGGCCTGCTGCCGCTCGCGATGTCCGCGGGCGAGCCCGGCCGCGAGATCCTCTACCCCGTCGCGACGGTGATCCTGGGCGGCCTATTCACGAACACGCTGCTCGACTTCCTCGTCGTCCCGGGCCTGTTGCACCGCGTCGCCGGCCCCGAGGCGCGGCGCCTGGCGGACCTGCCGGACGCGGACGACGACGACGCGGCGCTCGAAGCGCGCCTGTCGCGCGGCGCGCCGGCCGCAGCGCCGGGCGACGGGCCGAGCGACGCGCCCACGCCGTCTTCGGTCGGCGCGCGTTGAGCGCGTCGACCCGGCGCGCACGCCCCCGCGCGAGAAAGCGCTGCCGCTCGACCCGGGCCGCCCCCTATCATCCGTCGCGGTAGGGGGGGGCTCGCACCCCGCTCTTGGCCACGACGAATCGACCTCGGCCTGAATGGAGCCGGAATGAAGATCACGAAGCATCTGGTGGGCGTGCTGCTGGGCAGCACCTTGACCTTCCTCGCTGCGTGCCACTCGACGAGTGACAGCACCAAGGAACACGTCGAATGGGGCTACAGCGGGAGCATCGGCCCCGAGCACTGGGGCGAGCTGTCGCCCGACTATCGCCTGGCGAGCGAGGGCAAGTCCCAGTCGCCGATCGACATCGACACGAGCGCGGTCACCGCCGGCGGCGGCGACGTGTCCGTGCAGTGCACGGCGAGCGTCGACGAGCTGGTGAACAACGGGCACTCGATCCAGGCGAACGTCTCGAGCGGCGGGACGCTGACCACGCCGACCGGCACCTACCGCTTGAAGCAGTTCCACTTCCACAGCCCCAGCGAGCACACCATCGACGGCGAGCACGCCGCGATGGAGATGCACATGGTGCACGCGGACGACGACGGCAACCTGGCGGTCGTCGCCGTGATGATCCGCGAGGGATCCGAGAACCCGTTCTTCGCGAAGCTGTGGCCGCACATCCCCGCGATCCGCGGCGCCAACCAGGACGTGGCGGGCACGCCCTTCGGCCCCGGTGACCTGCTGCCGGCCGGGCGGCAGACGTGGCGTTACTCGGGATCGTTGACGACGCCGCCGTGCAGCGAGAACGTCGACTGGACGATGATGCAGACGCCCGTGGAGGCCAGCGCCGCGCAGGTCGCGAAGTTCCGCGAGATCATGTTCCACAACAACCGCCCGACGCAGCCGCTGAACGGCCGCGCCGTGCAGGCGGGGAACTGAACGGCGGCGCGCCGGCGGCCCGCGCGGGTCGCCGGCGCGCGCTTCCATGGCTCGCCGCGTCGCGCTCTCCACGCTCGGCAGCCTGGGGGACCTGCACCCCTTCCTGGAGCTCGGCGTCGACCTGCGCGGCCGCGGCCATGAGGTGACGGTCGCGACGAGCCCGACCTACGCGGAGCGCGTCGCCGCCCACGGGCTGGGCTTCCACCCGATCCCGCCCGACTTCGAGCCCGACGATCCGGACGTGCTCGACGCGGTGCTCGACCGCTGGAACGGCGCGCGGCGCCTGCACACCGAGTTCGTCTTCCCGCACCTGCGCGGGGCCTACGAGGCGATCCTGCCGCTGGCGCGCCGCAGCGACGTGGTGGTGCGCAGCGTGCTCGGGTACCACGCGTCCGTCGCGGCCGAGGTCGCCGGCGTCCCGTGGATGTCGATGCAGCTGTCGCCGATGTGCATGTGGTCGGCGCACGACCCCCCGGTGCTGGCGCCCCTGCCGTGGCTGGCGAAGTTGCCGCTGGGTCCGCGCGTTCACGGCGCGCTGTTGCGCGGGATGTTGCGCGTGTCGGAGCCGTGGGCGAAGCCGGTGCGCGCCCTGCGCGAGGAGCTGGGCCTGCCGTACCACGGCAACCCCTTCGCCGCGGCGCAGTTCGCGGGGCGCGCGACCGTCGCGGCGTTCAGCAGCGCGCTGCAGGCGCCGCAGCCGGACTGGCCCGCGCGCGTCGTGCAGACCGGCTTCCTGTTCCACGACGAGGACGGAGCGCTCGACGCCGACCTCGCCGCCTTCCTCGACGCCGGCGAGCCGCCGGTCGTGTTCACGCTCGGCAGCACGTCGGTGCACGACCCGGGTCCGGCCCTGCGGCGGATGGTCGACGCGGCGTCGATGGTTGCGTCGTCGTCGACGGTGCACCCGTCCGCGGGCGGCGCCGCGCCCGGGGGAGCGCGCTGCGTGGTGCTCGCCGGCGCGGGCCGGCGCGAGGAGTTCGCGGCCGCCGCGTCGGACCGGCTGTTCGTCGGCGGCTACGCGCCCTACGCCGCGCTGTTCCCGCGCGCGCGCCTGGTCGTGCACCAGGGCGGCGTGGGCACGACCGCGCAAGCGCTGCGCGCGGGGTGTCCGCAGGTCGTCCTGCCGCACTGCAACGACCAGTTCGACAACGCGTACCGCGTCGAGCGGCTGGGGATCGCGCGCGTGCTGCTCGCCCGCAAGGCCGCGGCGCCGCGCCTGGCGCGGACGGTCCGCGCGTGCCTGGCGGACGACGCGGCGCTCGCGGCCGCCCGCCGCGCCGGCGAGCAGGTGCGGTCGGAGGACGGACCGACCGCCGCGGCCGACGTCGTCGAAGCCGTCCTGGCCGGCGACGTGCCCGCCTCGCCGCGTGCCGCGCGCGGCCCGGTCCCGTAGGCTGCGCGCATGAAGCTCGGGCCGCACGAGACGCCGTGGCGCCGCCGCACCTACGACGTCGTGTTCGAGGCGGACACGCCCGCCGGCAAGGCGTTCGACGTGGCGCTGATCCTGGCGATCGTGTCCAGCCTGGCGGTGGTCATGCTGGACAGCGTGGAGGGCGTGCACGACCGCTACGGCCGCGCGCTCCTGTTCGCGGAGTGGACGTTCACGCTGCTGTTCACGGCCGAGTACGCGCTGCGGCTCGCCTGCGTCGACCGCCCGGCGCGCTACGCGCGCAGCTTCTTCGGCGTCGTCGACCTGCTCGCGATCCTGCCGACCTACCTGAGCGTGGTCGTGCCTGGCGCGCAGGCGCTGCTGGTCATCCGCACGCTGCGCATCCTGCGCGTCTTCCGCGTGCTGGAGCTGTCCAGCTACGTGCGCGAGTCGGAGCAGCTCGCCCGGGCCTTGCGCGCCAGCCGCCGCAAGATCCAGGTGTTCGTGTTCACCGTGGTCATCCTGGTGGTGATCTTCGGCTCGCTGATGTACCTGGTCGAAGGGCCGGAGAACGGCTTCTCGAGCATCCCGCGCGGCGTCTACTGGGCGATCGTGACGATGACGACGGTCGGCTACGGCGACATCGCGCCGCAGACCGACGCGGGGCAGGCGATCGCGGCCTGCATCATGATCCTGGGCTACGGGATCATCGCGGTGCCGACGGGCATCGTGTCGGCGGAGCTGACGCTGGGGGACCGCGACCGGTCCGGTCGGGCGCTGGGCTCGCGCTGCGCGTCGTGCGGCGCGGGCGACCACGCGGCCGACGCCCTGCATTGCCGGCGCTGCGGCGCCCGCCTGCCCGAAGCCGGGCGAATTCCTTAAAGACGGCCTCCCCCGCGACCCGAAAGCTCTCCGGCCGACTGTATGGGAACGGTCGGTCGGATCGGCGCGCCGGCGTCTCCGGAGCGCAACGAGGGTCACTGGGAGGTTCGAGATGGGGGTTTCGCGAGCGAGCGGCCTGTCGCGTCGATGGCGGCGCGGCGCGGGCCGATGCGCGCGTGCCGGGAAGCGCGGCCTGACGCTGCTCGAGATGTCGATCGCGATGGCGGTGCTCGCCGTCGTGCTGTCCGGCGTCGCGATGGGGCTCGGGGCCAGCTTGCGCGCCGTCGAGGGCGCCCGCCGGGTGACCGGTGGGTCGGCCTACCTCGAGACCGTGATGCAGAACGTCGCGGCGCAGCCGTACGACAACCTGCTCCCGATGAACGGCAACCAGCTGTTCGACCAGCCGCTGCCCGCGGACTCGAACTACCGCGTGGACCTGACGATCTTCGCGGTCGACATCGACCTGGTGCAGATCGACGCGCAGCTCGTCGACCTGCGCACCGGCCGCCCGGTCGGGACGGTCACGACGCAGAGGTGCCGGCGATGAAGCGCCCGCGGACGATCGCCGGCGCGAAGCGCGGCCTGACCCTGCTGGAGATGATGATCGCGCTGTCGATCCTCGCGCTCGTCGTGACGGCCAGCATGGAGATGATCAGCGCGGGGACGAGCTCCTCGGCGCAGGTGGGCGCCGGCGTGCGCGAGAACTCCGAGATGCGCGACGGCACGCGCCGGCTGCGCGAGGAGTTGCGCGGCGCGGGCGGCGGGCGCTTCGACGTCGTCCCGCTCGCGGACGGCAACAGCGAGCTGACGTTCCAGGTGCCCGTCACCTCCGGCGGCGTCGCCGGCTGGGGCGTCTACGACCGCTTCCTGGGGCCGGGCGAGGACGAGTGGAACCGCGTCGACTGGTCGCTGCGGTACACGGTCCTGCCCGACGGGGACGGCGGCCGACAACTCGTCCGGCAGGTGCTGGACGACCTCGATCAGGTCCAGCGCCAGACGGTGCTGGTGACCGACCTGCGCGCGGGGAACGTGGAGCCGCCGGGCTTCCGTGTCGCGGACGTCGGTGACGTTTGGGAAGTGATCGTGACGACCGAGAGTCGGTCCGCGATCGGTGGAGAGTCAGGGGGAACGAGGATTCATGTACGCACACAGAACTGAACGCAACGGACGCGAGGGGACCGCGCTGGTCGGCCTGCTGTTCCTGGCCGTCAGCCTCTCGGGGCTGGTGTTCCTGAGCACGACGCTGTCCTGGACCGAGTCGCGCGAGTCGCGGGACGAGTTCCAGGAGCTGCGCGCGAACTACCTGGCCGAGGCCGGGGTGGAGCGCGGCATCGGCGCGCTGCAGGACGCGATCGGCAAGACGGCGTCGCACGACCCCTTCCTGGGGGTGTCGAACCTGCTGGCGGACGGGCCGGTCGAGATCGTCTCGGCCGAGGCCGTACAGCGCGCGGGCAGCCAGGTCGGCGCGTACTCCGTGCGGCTGAGCCTGGTCGAGCTGACCGAGGAGAGCATCACGGTCGACGTCGAGGCGACGGGCTACCTGCCCGACGCGCCGCAGAACCTGGCGCCCGGCCGGCGCTTGGAGGCGTGGTCCGCCGTGTCCTCGCGCGTGCGCTTCTCGCTCGAGCCCAGCGAGGTCTTCGACTACGCCTACTTCATCAACAACTGGGGCTGGCTGTACGGCAGCACGATCCACTGCAACGGCAACGCCCGCAGCAACGGCCAGTTCGACGTGGCCGGGTACCAGCCCTGGATCCGCGGCCAGCCCATGTACGACAGCGTCGAGTACGCCGGCGGCGTCGCCACGCTGTCGGGCTACCACGACGATAACGAGGACGGCCTGCAGGACGGCGACGACGGCGGCGTGTTCTCCGGCTGGGACATCGTCGACGCGCACAACGTGCGCGGCGTCGGCGGCCAGGCGTCGAACCAGCACGAGTTCGACGACCACGTCGAGATGCCCAACCTCTCGGACATGCACATCTACGAGGAGCGCGCGATCAGCGAGGGCAACTCCATCACGATCGGCGGCGTCACGATGTGCGACGGCGTGACCGGCGACGACGCCGGCGAGACCGGGAACCTCTACCTGCACGGGACCGCCGCCGACCCGATCGTCCTGGACGGATCGGTGGTCGTGCGCGGCGACGTGATCATCAGCGGGGTCGTGACGGGCCAGGGCGCGATCTACGCGTCGGGCAACGTCTACGTGCCGGACTCGGTCGAGTACCTGAACCCGCCGACCAGCCCGCGCCCCGCCGACAACACGCAGGCGGCGACCGAGCAGTGGCTGTCGGACAACTGGAACGCCGACTTCATGGGCCTGTTCTCCGGCGAGCACATCGTCGTCGGCGACCACACCAACAGCACGTGGCGCAACAACGTCGGGCGCTGGATGCGGTCGTCGCTGAACGGCTCCGACGAGGACGCCGGCGAGGACGGCATCCCGAACACCGGCGCGGGCCGCGACGGCGTCAACGGAACGGCCGACGACGACGTCCTCGAGGACGACGGCGAGTGGACGGTGGAGCGCTACACGGCCGAGGACCTGGAGCTGGGCCTGATCCCGCCCGGCGCGACGGTCGGCGACCCGATCCCGGGCAGCGGCGAGGACATCGACGGCGACGGCGTCTACGACGACACCGTGACGCTGTCCGACATCGACCTGGCCCACGCGCTGAACACGGCGAACTGGGACGGCAACATGCCGGTCGCGGGGATCGCGAACTACTCGGACATCGCGTCGATGTACGCGCACAACCTGGACGCGGTCTTCTACACGAACCACTCGTTCTCGTGGACGGTGCTGGGCAGCAACGCCGCGCAGATCAACGGCGCGTTGATCTGTCGCAACGAGAACATCGTCTACGGCACGCCGCGCGTGGAGTTCAACTACGACACGCGGATGCTGGGCGGCAACTCGGGCATCGGCGGCGACCTGCTGCCGAAGACGGTCGCGCCGCCGCAGATCCTGCGCTGGACGTGGATGGACCGCGACCCGAACCACTTCGTGCCCGCGGAAGAAGAGCCGGAGGTCTGAGCGATGCGATGCAACCCCAGCGCAGCCATCCTCGCCGCCCTGCTCTTCTCGACGGGTCCCGCGATCGCGCAGGACTCGCGCCCGACGCGTCGCCACGCGGTGGACAGCAGCCTGAACGACCGCGAGTTCCTGCACCCGAAGGCCGACCCGATCGACCTGCGAGGGGTCGACCAGGGGCCCGACGGTTTCCGCTCGGGCACGCCGGCGCTGCAGAACGCCGACACCACCGTGGCGCTCGTCGACCGCGACGAGCTCCGCGCGCGGCGCCTGGCGCTCTACTCGGGCGCGTCGGGGTTCGACCGCCCCGTGGCGCGGCGCGCCGCGGAGCGTGACGACGAACCGCTGGAAGAGCCCTTGTCGATCGACGAACCGCGCGACGACGACGGCCCCGGCAGCGGCGGCATCGCGTTCGTCGTGCTGCTGGCGGCGGCCTGCGGCGGCGGCGCGACCTGGCTGCTGCGGCGACGATAGATCTCGCGAGCGGAGCGATCCGTTCGAACTCGAAGAGCGGCGGCCTCCAGGGGCCGCCGCTCCGTCGTTCGCTAGCGCAGCTCCAGGCGGTGGCAGCCGGCGATCGCGGCGACGCGCGCCTCCGGCACGCCCGCGCGCTCGGCGAACTCCGGCCAGCGGCGCACGGCGTCCTCGACCCGCTCCAGGATCGGCTCGGGCTTCTTCACGCCGAAGGTGCGCGCGACGTGCAGCAGGTCCTCGCGCGCGAAGTCGTCGCGCTTGCCGGCGATCGTCATCTGGTGCGCGCTGGTCCAGTCGCCGCGCGGGTTGTAGGAGAACGTCAGGTCGAACGCAGGCGCCAGGTCCCAGCGCCCGTCGCGGTCCATCAGGAACGCGATGTTCTTCGTGTGGTCGTCCTGGTTGCGCGCGACGACGTTGAACGACATGCGGCGGAACAGCTCCGCGATGCGCGGCACGGGCAGGGCCAGCGCCTGCATCGCCATCAGCGCCTGCTCGTATCCGTGCGCGCCGGCCAGCTGGAAGTCGAGGTGGGCCAGCGCGCAGAGCGACTGCATGTGCACCTTCGCGCCGTCCGGGCCGCGGTCGAAGCGCCGCGTCATGAAGTGGCTGCGTCCGTTCTCCTCCAGCAGGCGGCACGCGCTCATCTCGATCCCGGCCTCGCGCGCCATCAAGTGGTAGGCGTACTCGATCCGGCCGAAGCCCTCCGGGTCGTTCAGCTCGCGGTCGCGCTGCGTCACGCCGTCGAACTTCAGCAGCCAGTGCTCGAAGCCCGCCGGCGCGTCGACCTGGCCGGAAAGCAGCTCGTCGGTCTCGGGGTTCCACGCGACGACCGCCTTCGCGCGCGCGCCGCCGGCGGAGCTGCCGACGCGCAGGATGTCCTCGAGCGCCTCGCGGCGGTCCTCGTCCGCGGGGCCGAGCGCGCCGTGGTACTCCTCGCGCCGCGCCTGGATGTCCGCCGCGAGCGCGACGAGCTCCGCGACCTCGACCGGCACCACGCGGTCGCGCCGCGGGAAGGCGGGGCGGAACTCCAGCGCGCCCATGCCGCGCTTGCCGACGTAGCACAGGCGCTCGATCGGCGTGAAGTCCGCCGCGTCGCGCCCCTGGCCGGCCAGCCAGCGGTCGATCACCGCGTTGCCGAAGCTGTCGGGCAGCGAGTCCGCGAGCAGGCCGGGCAGGCCGCGGAAACCGGTGCGCGCGAGCTCGGGGAAGCGGAAGCGCCCGCGGCGCGGCGGCAGCGTCAGCGGGCTGACCGCCGGTCCGTCCGCGAGGTAGCCCGGGTCGTACTCGACCACGGCGCTGCGCGTCGCGTCGTCCCAGCGGGCGGCGGCGATGCGTCGTCCCCACAGGACGACCTCGATCACGTCCAGCCGGTCGATCACGAGCCGGAGTCCTCCGACCGCTCGGGGGAGGCGCGCCGACGCCGGCGCCCGCGGCGGTCGGCCAGCTCGATCGGGCCCGGCCCCTCGTCCTCGAGCCAGGTGTCCAGGCCGTCGAGCTCGCCGAGCGCGCGCAGCAGGCGGATCCAGGTCTCCATCGAGCTGCCCTCGCCCGCCTCGACGTTCTGGACGGTGCGCAGAGCCAGGCCGGCGTCCTCGGCCAGGCGCGCCTGGGACAGGTTGCGGGCCAGGCGCGCGCGCGCCAGGCGGCGGCCCAGCTCCTGGAGGACGGCTTCGTTGGTCGCGAGGGAGAGCTTCATATCACGCAGTATGGTGCGTAAAGCGCCCGTTCACGGCGGGAAGGCGCAGGTTCGTGCGTGTAGCCGGTGGCGGACGACAACACGTAGTATCGTGCGTCAAAGCCTCAATGAAGCGCAATAATACGCAAAAATCTACGCGAACGCCTACCCCTTCCAGGGCGGGGTGTACCGCAGCCCGAGGTTCAGGAGCTTCTGGATCAGCTCGGGGTAGCGGTAGCCGCGGCGCTCGAAGCCCTCGGCGAAGTCCTCGCCGAAGCACAGGTCGGGGTTCGGGTTCGCCTCGAGGATCCAGATGCGCCCGTCCTCGTCCATGCGCATGTCGATCCGCGCGTAGCCCGAGAGGCCCAGCGCGCGGTAGATGCGGCGCGCCAGGCGGTCGATCGACGCCGCGGTCGCCGCCGGGAGCCCGCGCGCGGGCTCGCTCTTCAGGCCGACGCGCTTCTGGTAGTCGAGGTCCCACTTCAGCTTCGACGTGACGATGTTCGGCGCGCCCTCGGGCAGCTTGTCCATCGTCACCTCCCAGACGGGCGTCGTCTCCAGCCGCTGGTTGCCGAGCACGCCGATCGTCAGCTCGCGCCCGGGGATGAACTCCTCGCACAGCGCCGACGTGCCGACGTTGCGGTGGATGAACTCCGCGCGGTCGTTCAGCTGGTCCAGGTCGCGCACGATGGACGCCTGCGCGATGCCGGTCGACGCGTGCTCGGACCGCGACTTGACGAACAGCGGGAACTCGAGCCCGCGGGGCAACTCGGACACGCGCTTGCCGCGCGGCACGATGAAGAAGCGCGGCGCTTGGACGCGGTGGTACGACAGCACCTTCTTGCACAGCGCCTTGTCGTTCGCCGTCAGCAGGCCGCGCGGGTTGCAGCCGGTGTACGGCTGGCGCATCAGCTCCAGCCACGACACGACGGCGGAATCCAGGATGCCGGCCTCGTGGAAGTGCATCAGCAGGTTGAAGACGATGTGCGGCCGGTACGCGGCGATCGCTTCGCGCACGGGCTTCAGGTCGTCCGCGACGCCGACGCAGTGGACCTTGTGGCCCAGCTGCTCGAGCGCTGCGAGCACGTCGTACTCCATCTTCCACGAGTTGATCTCCGCTTCGCCGAGCCCCTCGAGGGACTCGGGCGGCATCAACTCCTCGTGCACCATCAGGAGGACGCGCAGTTGCCTCATCGTTGGTAGCGGGGGTGGGCTCCGTAGAGGAACTGGCTGGTCAGCGAGGTCAGCACGACGGCCGCGTCGACGATCGCCTCGGAGGGGGAGTTCGCGAGCCGCAGGTCCTTCTGCTGGCTGCAGTCGATCATCTCGCGCACCACGTGGTCGAGCAGGTAGCGGTGCTGGCCGGTCGCGTGCGACACGCGCTGGATCAGGCCGCGGCGCGACTTGCGCAGGAACGCGGCGGCGCGCGGGCGGCCGGGCGCGTCCGCCGCGGGCGGGAACACGCGGGACAGCTGGCCGTCGAAGGCCGGGTTGCTCTCCTCGGCGTACACGGCCTTCTTGCGCGCGTAGAGCTCGCGCAGCGTCGTGTTCAGGCGGTGCACCGGATCCTCGCGGAAGCGCGAGCGCACCGGCGGCGTGCGCTCGGCGACCTGCGCCATCATGCGGTCGACGGCCTCGAGCTTCGCCAGCGCGGGCCAGCCGGCGTACCGCTTGCGCCACCGCGAACCGGGCTGCAACCACACCGCGAACGTCTCGGCCCAGTCCTCGAGCGGGTGGCTCTGGCTGTACCAGTAGTCCAGGTTCAACACGTGCGACCGGCTGGTCGGGTCGGGCGTGTAGCTGGAGTCGTAGGGCTCCGCCGCGGAGCCGAAGGTCTCGCGCCACGACTTCGTGCGCCGCAAGCGGTACGCGTTGTCCAGCGCGTGCGCCGTCTCGTGGCGCAGGATCTTCAGGCACTCGTCCTTCGTGCCGCCCTCGACCTGCAACATCTGCCGGCGCTCCAGCGCGACGAGCCGCGGGTGCGCCAGGTAGAAGGGGATCGCGAAGCCGGTCGCGCCGTCGGGCGTGAACCAGTCCGTCGACAGCCACGCGTAGGGCCGGAAGCGCAGGCCGCGGCGCTCGAGCTCCGCGTGCAGGCGCTGGAACAGCGGCCAGACCGGCGAGTCCTCCAGGCGCAGCTCGAGCGACGCGATCGTGCGGTCGAGCAGCTCCTGGTCCTTCAGGCGGATCCAGTCGTGCTCGGCCGCGGTCTCGGTCTCGCTGCGAGGGTCACGCGCCATCCGCGTCGATTCTACCGACGGGGCGCGCGCGCGCGAATCGCGATCAGAAGGGGCGGGCGAACACCAGCCAGACGGCGAGGGCGATCATGCCGATCGTCGCGTACTGGAAGGTCTTGGCCATCGCCGGGCGGCGGAACACCATGCCCGCGAGCGCGGTCACGCCGAGCCAGCAGACGAGCTTGACGATCAGCCAGCCGGGCCAGCCCTCGCGCAGCTCGGGCAGCTTGGCCTTCAGGCCGAAGCCGCCGACCAGCACCAGCAGGCTCAGCACGCCGGTGATCATCGCGCTCGCGCGGCGACGCTCCGACGACGGGTTGGCGAAGGCGGCGAACGCGTAACCCGTCAGCAGCAGCAGGCTGAGGATGTGCATGATGCGATAGACTTGCTCGCTCATGCGCGCATCCTACGCCGAACGGGGCCCGGGAGATGCGCGGATCCCGGCGTCGGGGGGCGGAACTTCACCGGGCCGCGGCGCGGCGCCGGCGTCGCGCGGCGGGCGACGGAACGGACGCGGCGCGACCACAGCGCGACCAAGGCGTGACGCCGCGGCGCCCGGGACCGCGCCGCGCAGGCGGGCCCCGGACGCCGCGGAAACGCGGGCGATCCCGCTAGACCTGCGCGATGCCGCCGTCGACGGCCAGCTCGGTGCCGGCCACGAAGCTGGACTCGTCCGACGCCAGGAACAGCGCGGCCTCCGCGGCCTCGCGCGCGCCGCCGAAGCGGCCGAGCGGGACCATCTGCGCGAAGCCCTCGGCCATCTGCCCGACCTCCTCCTCGCTCTTGCCCAGCTTGCCGTAGAGCGGCGTCTCGATCGGGCCGGGCGAGAGGACGTTCACGCGGATGCCGCGCGGGCCGAGCTCCGAGGTCAGCGTGCGCGCCAGGTTGCGCACCGCCGCCTTCGACGCCGAGTACGCGCTGGTCCCGGCGAAGCCCTTGTGGCCGACGATCGACCCCGTGATGACGATCGACGCGTTGTCGGCGAGGACCGGCAGCGCCTTCTGGATCGTGAAGTAGGGGCCGCGGACGTTCGTCGCGAAGACCTGGTCCCAGGCCTCCGGCGATTGCTGCTCGAGGTCCGCGAAGGGCGCGATGCCCGCGTTCAGGAACAGCACGTCGATGCGCTTGCCTTCGGCGCGGAGATCCGCGACGAGCGCGTCGGTGTCCTCGAGCTTCGCGGCGTCGGCGACGACGCCGGTCGCGCGCGGGCCGAGCTCCTTCGCCGCCTCCGCGACGGCGTCGGCGCGGCGACCGGTCAGGATCACCTCCGCGCCCTCTTCGATGAAGCGCTTCGCCGCGGCGAAGCCGATTCCGCTGTTGCCGCCGGTGACGAGGGCGGTCTTTCCTTGCAGTCGAGACATGGTTCCGTGTGGTGCTGGGGTTCGGGTCGCCCGCCGGGACGTCCGGCGGTGGTTCAGAGGTGCGGCGCTTCGGGCTCTCGCTCGACTTCGTGACTGATTGGTCAAAAAATAGGCACGGAAGGAGCCGGCGAGAGCGGTAGAGGTCGATCAGGGATCGAGCGCGGACAGCGCGCCGTCGATCAGCCGCCCGGCGCGCGCCTTCGACAGCGGCCCGCGCGCTTTCGCGTTCATGCCGGACAGGAAGACGGTCAACAGGTCGGCCAGGTCCGCCGCGGGCACGTCCGCGCGGAACTCGCCGGCCGCCTGCCCGCGCGCGATGACCTCCTCGAGGCGCCGCACGAGCAGCCCGAAGTGCTGGTCGACCAGCCTGGCCATCTCCGGGTCCTGGCCGCCGCGCTCGACCATCGCGTTGACGCCGAAGCACCCGCGCCCGCCGGCCCGGCCGCAGTCGGTCGTGACGTGTTCCAGCCACCCGCGCACGGCGTCGGCGGCGGACCCCTCGGTCTCGAACAGCGCGCGCGTGCGCTCGTCGGCGGCCTCCAGGTAGCGGCGCAGCGCCGCCATGTACAGCTCGTGCTTGTCGCCGAACGCCTTGTACAGGCTGCCCTTCTGCAGGCCCGTGGCCTCCATCAGGTCCGCCATCGACGTCCCGTCGTAGCCGCGCGCCCAGAAGGCCTCCATGGCCTGCTGCAGCGCGACGTCCGGGTCGAACTCGCGGGGGCGTCCGGTGCGGGGCGTCATACGGCTCGGAGACTACGACATCGGAACCGTGTGGTCAAGAAGTCTCTTCGCGCCGCTCGCGCGCGACCCGCAGCAGCTCGTCGACGTAGTGGGGGATCGCGCCGGACAGCCACGACCCGTACCCCGCGCCGCGGCGCTCCAGGTACCCGACGTGCCCGCCCACCGGTTCCAGGTGCAGGAAGACGTCGCTGGAGCGCGGCGCGTCCGCGAAGCCGTCGGGCCGCACGAAGGGGTCGTCGGCGGCGGTCAGCCACACCGTCGGGACCTCCGCGCCGCCCAGCACCGGCAGGCTCGAGCAGCGGCGGTAGTAGTCCATCCCGTCCGCGAAGCCGCCCTCGGGCGCGGTGTAGAGGTCGTCGAACTCCATCAGCGACGCGCCGAAGGGGACGCGGTAGTCGCGCGTCGCCAACCCGGCCCGCACGCGCGCCCGCACCGCGCGCGCGAGCCGCAGCGAGAAGCGCAGCTCGTACAGGCGGTTCCACCCGCGGTGGATGTCGCGCGACGCGCGCAGCAGGTCGACCGGCGGGTTCACGGCGACGATCGCGTCGGGCTGCACCGGGTCGCGTCGGCCGGCGGCCAGGAGCGCGATGTTGCCGGACAGCGAGAATCCGACGACGACGTGCAGCAGGTCCGGCGCGTCGGCGCGGCTCGCCAGCAACACGTCGCGCAGGTCCTCGGTCTTGCCGGAGTGGTAGGGCCTGCCCGCGAGCCCCTCGCCCTCGCCGCAGCCGCGGTGGTTCACCGACCACGTCCCGTGGCCGCGCGCCGCCAGCGCCTCGCGCGCGACGCGCACGTAGTCCGCGTTCGCGTCGCCGGACAGGCCGTGCATCAGGATCACGCGCGCGTCGCTCGCGCCGCTCGTCTCGTGCACGACCAGGCGCTCGCCGTCCTCCAGCCGGACCTCGCGGCTCGCGTGCGTCGCGCGCGACACGCGCTCGCCGCCGGACGGCAACAGGTGCGCCAGCAAGGTCTGCGCGTGCCCGCCGCGCGCCCACGCGGGCGGCGCGCAGGGGCGCTCGTATCGTCGGACCGCCGCGGACGCGCTCAGGCGTTCTTGCCGCAGCACTTCTTGAACTTCTTACCGCTGCCGCACACGCACGGGTCGTTGCGGCCGGTCTTCGGCGCCTGGTGCACCACCGGGTCCTGGCGGTGGTGATGGTGGTGGTGCGCGTTGTGGCCGGTGCGTACGGTCTCCTGGAACTCGTCGATCGTCGCCTCGAAGCCCTGGCGCATCTCGTACGAGTTCGTCACGACCTGCGTCTCCTCCAGGTGCGCGAGGTAAGCGCGCAACACGTCCGGCACGTGGTCCGCGACCGGGTCCTTGCGCTTGAAGTGCCCCGGCAGCAAGTGGCCGACGACGCCGTGCACGTCGTGGTCGTCCAGGAGGCGCGGCGCCTTGCCGAGCTCGTCGTAGCAGCACGTCAGGAAGGCGCCGACGATCTTGCGGACCTCCTCGGGGCGCGGGCCGTCCAGCGCCTTCGCGTGGGTGGAGTCGAGGAAGGCGGAGAGGTCCAGGGTCACGGCTTTCGTGGTCATGCGCGGAGTGTACTGCGCCGCGCAGAGGGCCGTCAGGGGCCGTTTCCCCGCTCCGCGACACGCTTTTCCGCATCGGCGGTGGCGGTCCGCGGCGGCTCCCCCGACACTCTTCGCCCCGAAACGCGAACGACGCCCCCCGCACGAACGACAGGAAGGACCCCTCCCGTGCAAATCACGAAGCACTCCGTCGCCTCCATCGAATACACGCTGACCGACGACGGCGGTCAGGTCATCGACACCTCCGAGGGTCGCGGCCCGCTCGTCTACCTGCACGGCGCCGGCAACCTGATCCCCGGCCTCGAGTCGCAGCTCGAGGGCAAGGCCGTCGGCGACGAGTTCCAGTCCCGCATCGAGCCGGCCGACGCCTACGGCGAGCGCGACGACCGCATGGTCCAGGACGTCCCGCGCGCCCAGCTGCCCGCCGAGGTCGACGTCACCGTCGGCATGCAGTTCCAGGCCCAGGGCCCGGCCGGCGTGCAGGTCGTGACCGTCGTCGGCGTCGAGGGCGACACCGTCAAGATGGACGGCAACCACCCGCTGGCCGGCGTCACGCTGAACTTCGACGTCAAGGTCGTCGAGGTCCGCGAGGCGACCGCCGAAGAGGTCGAGCACGGCCACGTGCACGGCGCCGGCGGCCACCAGCACTGATCCGCGCCCCACGCGCGACCGCGACGACCCCCGGCTCCGCGCGGAGCCGGGGGTCGTCGCGTGTCCGCCGCCGTGCTCTATGCTGGCGGGGTGGGGGAGCGGAGCCAGGCGAGCGGGGGCGGTCCGGCGCGGCGCACGGCGTTGCGGCGCGCGCGCGTCGTGGCGCTGGTCGTGGCCCTCGGGCTCGTCGCGCTCGAACTGGGCCTGTACCACCTCGGCGGCTACGGGCGGAACCCGGCGACGACCACCGACGGCGAGCTGGGCTACCGCACGCTGCCGCGCCAGCGCGTGCGCACGAACGACGGCACGCTCGTCGTGATCAACGACGACGGGTATCGCGATCGCGCCTGGCGGCGGGGCGACCCGGACGAGTCGGTCACGGGGGGCGGGCGGCGCGGCCTGCGCGTGGCCGTGCTGGGCGACTCGGTCAGTTACGGGTGGCGCGTCGACGTCGAGGCGACCTGGCCGCGGCGGCTGGAGGACCACCTGCGCCACCGCCTGCGGTCGCCGGACGTCGTCGTGATGAACTTCGCGCAGCCGGGCTACGTGTTCGAGCAGTACGCGCGGGTCTGGGAGCGCGACGTGCGCGCGTTCGAGCCGGACGTCGTGCTGCTGGCGGTGAACGGGCACTCCGCGCAGCCGATGCAGTCGTTCGCGGAGCCGCGCGACTTCCCGCTGCGCGCGTTCGTGCTGAAGACGGCGACCTACGACTACTTGCGGCGCGGTGTGTTCGGCGAGCGCGACTTCCTGCAAGTCGATCGACTGGACGAGGCGTTCGAGCGCGGCCGCGAGACCCGCGCCGCGATGCGCGGCGACCCTTACGCGCCGGCGTTCGACGCGTCCTGGGCCGCCGCGCGCGCGCGGTGCGACGCGCTCGCCGCGGACGCGTCGGCGCGCGGCGCGCGCGTGTTCGTCGTCTGCGTGCCGCAGCTCGGCGACGTGCTGGGCGAACCCGCCGAGTGGTGCGCCGAACGCTGGAGCGCGTGGGCGGCGGAGGGCGGGGACTACGCGGTGCTCGACGCCTTGCCGGTCTTCCGCGAGGCGCTCGCGCCGACGCTCGACGCGCTGGCCGCCGCCAAAATCGACCCGCGAGTCCTGTGGTCGCGCCGCGCGGACCCGGCGGTCGTGGCGCGCTTCCGCGGCGACCCCGCGAATCCGTACCTGTACCGCGACCCCGAACACCTGAACCCGTCCGGGCACGAGCGCCTCGGCGCGTGGGCGGCGGCGCGCCTGATCGACGCGGGCGTCGCGCTCGGAGCGCCCGGCGACCGAGAACCGGAGAAGGCGGGACCCGCCGCGACGCCGCCCGGCTTGCCCCCCTCCGGGGACAGGTAGAATGACCGTTCGCGCGTCCTCGCTCGCACCACGACCCGCACCACGCGTATGAAAGCCGTCTACTTCACCGAACACGGATCCCTCGACGTCCTCCAGTACGGGGACGTGCCCGACCCCGAACTCGGACCCGGTGAAGTGCTGCTGCGCATGGAGGCGGCCGCGCTGAACTTCAACGACATCTGGGCGCGCCAAGGCCTGCCGCGCGTCGCGCTGCCGATGCCGCACGTCTCCGGCACCGACGGCGCGGGCGTCGTGGTCGACGTCGCGAAGGACGTCGACGGCGTGTCGGTGGGCGACGAGGTCATCACCTACTGCGTGAACGCCTGCCGCCGCTGCCCGGCGTGCCTGCGCGGCGAGGAGGTGTTCTGCAAGCGCATGCGGATCTGGGGCTTCCAGACCGGGCCGTACGACGGTTCGTACGCGCAGTACGCCAAGGTGCAGGTGCAACAGGTCGCGCCCAAGCCCGCGCACCTCGACTGGACCGAGGCCGCCGCGACGACGACGTCCTTGTTGTCGGTGTGGCGCATGCTGGTCACGCGCGCGCAGGCGAAGGCCGGCGACTCGATCCTGGTGTGGGGCGCCAGCGGCGGGACGGGGTCGTTCGCGTTGCAGCTGTGCCGCGTGCTGGGCGCGCGCGCGATCGCGGTGACCTCGTCGGAGGCCAAGGCGCGCTTCTGTCGCGAGATGGGCGCCGAGGAGGTGATCCGCAGCGATACGGACGACGTGCTCGCGCGCGTGCGCGACCTGACGGACGGGCGCGGCGTCGACATCGTGTTCGACCACGTCGGCGAGACGGTCTGGCCGACCAGCGTCGAGAGCCTGGCGTGGGGCGGCAAGCTTGTGATCTGCGGCGCGACGGAGGGCTTCGAGCCGAAGATCGACCTGCGGTACCTGTGGAACAAGCAGCTGTCGTTCCTGGGCTCGCACATCGGGACGCACCGGGAGTGGATGGACTGCCTGCGCCTGGTCGAGCAGCGCAAGGTGCACCCGCCGGTCACGCGGACCTTCCCGCTGCACGAGGTCCCCGCCGCGCAGAAGCTGATGGAGGACCGTCAGCTGATGGGTAAGCTCGCGATCCGGATCGACGCCGATGCCTGAGCGCCGCGCTCGCATCCGCGCGCTCGGCAAGCACCTGCCGTCGCTCGTCCTGACCAACGAGGAGCTCGTCGAGCGCTTCGGTCTGGAGGTCGAC
>JAUHYB010000325.1 GCA_030426745.1 bacterium | reverse complement strand
GACCCGCCGGAGGCGGGTCCCACCCGTGGGCCGCTGTTCGGGAGGAAGGTGCCTGGCACCGTATTCCCGTCGATGCGCTCGCGGCGGCTAGCCGTCGAAGGCCGCGTATGCGCGCGCCGCCGGTACCTGCACGAGGCGGTCCTCCTCCGCGATCCAGGCCGTCAGTTCCTTGCCCCACACGCAGCCCGAATCGAGGCCGCGCAGGCGCGGGCGCAGGAACAGCCCCTGGCGCGCCCAGTGACCGAAGACGACGACGCGCTCGTCCTTCGCGTCGGCGGGCCAGTGGCGCCACCACGGCTCGAACGGCGGCTCGGGCGCGGGCCAGTCGGCGTCGGGGCGGTTGCCCTCGGCGTCGCAGTAGCGCACGCGCGTCGCGAAGTCGCTGCGCTCGTCGCGCTCCAGCGGGTCGATGTCCGCCAGCGCCGCGACCGGGTCCTTCCACGCGGGGTGCAGGCCGGCGTGCACGAGCACGACGTCGTCCCACGCGCGGACGAACGGCTGCGCCGCGAGCCACGCCAGGAGCTCGTCGCGGTCGTCCGCCGTCAGCACCTCGTCCAGCGTGTCCTTCGGCCCGAGCTCGCGCGCTCCGGCCGCCGCGCGCAACAGGTGCAGGTCGTGGTTGCCCAGCACGCCTTCCGCGCCGATCTCGCGTAGGAAGCGCAGCGTCCCCAGCGAGTCCGGGCCGCGGTTCACCACGTCCCCGGCGGGGTGCAGCGTGTCGCACGCGCTGTCGAACTCGCACGCGTCGAGCAGCCGCAGCAGCTCGTCACGGCATCCCTGGACGTCGCCGACGAAGACGCGCCGCGGCCTCATCGCGCGCCGCCTCCTCCGGGTCCGTCGACTCGGTCGCGAGCGTCGTCCGCGCGCGTCACCGCCCAGGGCGCCAGCCGCGCCTCCGCCGCCGCGCGACGCGCCGCGACGCGCTCGAGCGCCGCGGACAGCTCCGTGCGCGCGCGCTCCAGGTCCGCGGCGTAACGCGGCACCGGCGCGAGGTCGACCGCGCGCCCGTCGTTCGTGTCGGTGCGATACATGCGCCACGGACCGTACCCGGGCAGCAGCCCGATGTCGCCCTCCGCGTCGCGGCACCAGTGCACGAGCACCTCGCCGCTGACCAGCCCCAGCACCTCGCGTCCGCGCACGCCGTTCCAGGTGGCGTCGGGCGCGGCGAGCAGGATCGGCGCGTCGCGCGGCGCGTCGAACCACGCGACGGGCGTCGGGTCGGGGAAGGCCCGCACGCCCAGCGCGCGGCGCAACCCGCCGGCCAGGTCGACCAGCGCGCGCGGTCCGTCGCGGCGCTCGTTGCGCGCGATGCCCGGTCCGCGCACCAGCACCGGCACGCGCACGCTGCCGGGGAACAGGTCGCGCCCGTACCCCAGGTGGTCGTGTTCGCCGAGCGCGACGCCGCTGGTCCCCGCGATCACCACGATCGTGCGCCGCGCGAGGTCCAGCCGGTCCAGGTCGTCGAGCAGCGCGCCGAGGTCCGCCAGCAGCGCGCGCGTGCGCTCGGCGTGCGCCGCCGTGAGGTGCGCGGTCCACGCCGGGTCGAGCGGCTCGGGGTCGGCGACGCGCGGGGCGCGTTGCGTGCGCTCGCGGACGCGCTCGTCGACGCGCGCGACCAGCGCGTCGAAGCCTGGGTCGTCGGCGGGGCGCGGCGAGGTGCGCGTCTCCGCCGCGTCGTCCCAGCTCGCGCGCGGGTCCAGCCGCGTGAACGACAGGTGCAGGTGGAAGCGCTCCTCCGCGTGCGCCGCCACGAAGCGCCGCGCGCGCGGCACCAGGTCCGCGCCCAGGCCGCACGCGACCTGCGCGAAGCCGTCCAGCGCGCCCGCGCGCGGCGGTCCCTCGCGCAGCGCGGCGACGCGCATGCCGTCCCGCGCGGACGCCGACGCGAGCGTGCCGCCCTCGAGCGCGTCGCCCTCGAGCGTGCCGCCCTCGTCCGCGACGGCGTGCTCCCCGACGGCATGCTCCCCGACGGCAAGGTCCGCGACGGCCGGCGCGCGGCCCAACGCCAGCGGGTGCGCGCCCGCGAGCCACGCCGCTTCGTTGCGCGCGGGGTCGGACGTCGGCGCGTACACCTCGGGGAAGAACAGGCCCGCTTCGGCCAGCGCCTGGACCTCGGGCGGCGCGGCTCGCGCGTGCACCAGGCGCGCGACGTCGTCCGACCGCAAGCCGTCGACCGCGACGGTGATCAACGACGGCGCGCGGGGCGCGGACCGCGTCGACGCGCGCCGCGACTCGCGCGCGCGGCGCGCGCCGACGAAGGCGGCGGGCGCGGGGCCGGCGTCGAGCGCGTAGTCCGCGCCGCGCTCCTGCACGACCTCGCGCGACAGGCCGCCGGCGGTGACCATCCACGCGCGCCAGCGCTCGTCCGCGGACGCGGGGTCCTCGGCGATCCTCACCGACGCGCCCGCCGCCGCGCGCAGGACCGCGAGGTCCGTCGCGACGACGTCGCCGTCCGGCGCGACGCCGTCCGCGGTCTCGGCGAGCCACGCGGTCGTCTCGACCACGGCGTGTCGCGGCGCCTCGCCGCGGCGCAGCACGTGCGCGACGTGCGCGATCGGCAGCACGACGCAGGCCGCCGTCAACGCGACGGTCCACCGCGGGCGGAACAGCGCCGCGAACAGCGGCGCCGCGATCCACGTCGCGCAGGCCGCGCCGAGCGCCGCGGCGCCGAAGGCCGCGAACGGCAGGGTCGTGAGCGCGAGCGCCGGGTCGCCGGGCGCGGCGGGCAACACGAGCGCCGCCGCGGCCGCCAGCGCGGCGAGGACGGCCGCGGCGACGCGCTTCCGGGCGCCCGCCCCGCGCGTCGCGACGGCGAGCGCGCCGACCAGGCCGCCGGCGACGAGGCAGGCGACCAGCGGTTCGATCGCGCGGCCGGCGGCGATCCACTCGGCGACGCGCGCGGGGTCCGCGGTGGGCGTCGCGGGGTCGGTGGGGGCGTCGAGCGCCGCGGCCGCGTCGCGCGCGGCGTCGGTCAGCGACCGGAAGCGCGCTTCCACCAGCGCCGCCGCGCACAGGCCCGCCGCCGCGAGCCCCGCCCGCGGCGCGGCGCGCTCGGTCGTCCGTCCCGGTCCGTCCGGCTCCTGCTCCCGCATCGCGCCATTGAACGAAGTCGGGGCCCGCGAGTCCCGGGCCGCGTCCCGCGACTCGCGCCGGCGTCGCCCGCCCCGACCCGCGACCCCGCTGACGGGCGACCCGTGACCCGGCGACCCCGCTGACCGGCGACCCCGCTGACTTGCGAGTCCGCGACTTGCGACAACGGGCGCCGCCCGCAGAATGGGCGCATGACCACCGCGCGCTCCTTCCGTCCGTCCGGCCTCGCGATGCTGGTCGGCGTCGTGGTGGTCGGCATGCTGGCGTCCGCCGTCCTGTTCCGCGCGGGCTGGACGCGCGTCGAGGCGGTCGAGGCGCGGAACAGCGCGGCGCGCGAGGCGGGGCCCGACGACCCGCTGGCGCGGCTCGACCTGTGGCTGCGGTTCGGCGAGCCGCAGCTGCAGAACCGGCTGATCCAGCTGCGCTTCTCCAGCGCGCACCCCGGCCTGATCACGCACACCGTCGTGCGCGCGGACGGACCGGACGAGATCTGGGGCGTCGACCTGTCCGGCTCGCACCCCGCGCGGATCGAGCGCGACGGGCTGGTGCTGACCGCGGTGCTCGCCGAGCCGCGGCTCCTGGGTCACGGCGTGCTGACCGGCATGAACGCGCAACGCGTGCCGGCCTACCCGCCGGACGCGGTGCCCGACCCCGAGGCGCGGGCGCGCGAGCTGTGCGACCACTTCCTGGGCGAGCTGCGCGACGGCCTCGAGCGCGACATCGACGGCGCGACGCTGCGCTTCGCCTTCGAGCCGCGGGACCTCCCGGCGACGGGCGCCGGCGAACGTGGCTGACCCGCGCCTGCCCGCGCGGCGGCCCGACGCGCCCGGCGGGCC
>JAUHYB010000324.1 GCA_030426745.1 bacterium | reverse complement strand
CCGGGGCCCACGTGGCCGACGGCAGCCTGACGGGCGTCGACATCGCCGCCGGTTCGATCGGGTCAGCGCACATCGCGGACTTGTCCGTGACCGCCGACGACCTCGCCGACGGTGCCGTCCGAACGCGCAACCTCGCGAGCGGGGTCGTGGGCAGCGCAGCGCTCGCACGCGGCGCCGTCGGCACGCTGCAGATCGCCAACGGTGCGGTAACCGGCACGCAGGTCGCGGAACACGCCATCGCCGGGAGCCACGTCGCCCACGAGACCCTGCACTCCTGGCACATCGCGCCGGACTCCATCGGCCAAGCCGAGCTCAGCCCCGACGCCGTACGCGCCGAGCACATCGCGACCGACGCGGTCGGCGCGCCGGAGCTCGCGCCCAACTCGGTCGGCTACAGCGAGATCCAGACCGACGCCGTGCGGAGCGCGGAGCTCGCCAACGGCGCCGTGACGGGACCGCACCTGAGCAACGCCGCGCTCCAACTCGTCACCCCGGTCGAGGTGTCCCGCTACAACGACGCCGGCACGACGCGCGCGAGCCTCGGTTCGACGCACCGACGTATCTGCTTCCTCGCGTCGATGACGGTCTACGAGACCGACAGCATGGGCGAAGCGGCGTCGTGCCGCGTGGTCATCTCGCAGGGCACCTGGTACGTGGAAGCGTACCTGGGCAAGTCCGACGACGCCGACGTGAAGTGCATCGGACGCTGCTTCAGCTGGTGACTACTCCGCGGCTCGGCGCGCCTGATCCTTCGCAGGGTAGAACGTGACCGCCTCCCGGCTCTTGCGGAGCTTGGCGAGGTCGATGTCGCCGTACACGATCGCCTCCCTGTCGCGGGGCCCCTCCGCGAGGATCCCCGCGAACCCACGATCGTGCGGCGTGAGGAACGCGGCCTGCCCGAAGTGCGCCCACTCCTTCGTCGGCCGACCGACGGTACCCGCGACGACGACGTAGGCGTGGTGCTCGATCGCCCGCGCCTGCGCGGCCCAGCGCACCCGGTAGAAGCCGTGCTCGGACTCGGTCATGGACGGGACGAGCAACACCTCGGGGCGCGTCTTCACGAGTGCGTTCGACAGCGCGGGGATCTCGACGTCGTAACAGACGAGGATCACGCTCTTGCCCCACGGGGCGTCGAAGACCTCGAGGGCGGCGCCCGGGGTCATGCCGACCTTCTTGCCCCACGCGGTGAGGTACACCTTGTCCTGCACGACGACCCGCCCGTCCGGGAAGAACAGGCGCGCCGTGTTGTAGAGCTTGCCGTCGCGGAGCTCGGGCGCGGAGCCGACGAGGATCGCGACGTTTTGTTCCTTGGCCATCGCGGCGACCGCGGCGTTGACCTTCGGCGTGACCTCGGCCGCGACGTCGCGCACGTACTTGGATTCGTCCTCGATGACGTCCGCCCACACGTCGAACAGGAACAGCTCCGGGAGGAGGACCAGCTCGGCGTGGTGGTCGGCGGCCTGTTGGACCTGCGCGTCGAGCGTCGCGATGACCTGCTCGGCGGTGCGCCCCGCGCGGATCTCGTACTGCACCGCCGCGATGCGGTGGGCGTCGGCAGCCGGAGCGGTGGTCGGAGGGGCCGTGTTCGCGGGGGCCGTCGCCGTTGCGGCCGGCGCGGTCGCGCAGCCGAGGAGGAGCAGGAGCGGGAGATGACGCGTCATCGCGCGCCTTCTTAGCGGACGCAGCGCACCGTGCCCAGCGGACAGCGGCGCGCTGCGCGTCTCGCGGCTACTGCACCGTGATGAGGAACTGGCCCGTGCCCGGGGTGCAGTTGGGCACGCTGGCCTCGGCGACGAACGGCGAGTTCCCCGCCGTGGTCGGGACGCCGAAGATGTCGCCGGTCGCCATGTCGAGCCCGAGCCCCGCGGGGAGCGTTCCGCTGATGATCGTCCAGGTCGCCGCGCCGCCGAGCGCACCGGTCGCCGGGAGCCGGCCGGCGTAGCGGACGCCGACGGTGCCGTTCGGGAGCGGACCGGACATCACCTGGACCGTGCAGCCCGGGGGCACCTCGGTCTGGCACATGTCGTCGCAGCCGTCGCCGTTCGTGGTGTTGCCGTCGTCGCACTGCTCGCCCGACTCGACCACGCCGTTGCCGCACACGGGCGGCGGCGGCGGCGGCGTCGCGCACTGACCGGCCGCGGAGCACACGAGGCCCGTGGCGCAATCTGCGTTGCTCGCGCAGGCGCAGCCCACCGCGGTGCAGGGCGGCGCGGCGCACGCGCCGGCGGTGCAAACCAGGGCACGGTCACAGTCGGCGTCCGTGCTGCAGGCGCAGCCGACGCCGCAGCTCGCGGGCGCGCACTGGCCCTGCTGACACGTCTGCCCCTGCGGACACGTCACCCCGGCGCACGGGTTGCCGGCGGAGCCGCCCTGGAACTGCGTGAAGTGCTCGACCTCGAAGGTGAGCGTTCCGGCGTCCTCGTCGACGGTGATCGCGTCGGGGAGGATCATCGAGCGGGTGCCGTCGTCCTCGAGGACGTAGACGCGGATGAGCTCGGGCGTCACGCCGCCGACGTACGGGAGCACCACGCGCGCGGGCGTCGTGAAGGTCGTGCCGGCCGGGCCGAACGCGATGGCGGGGCCGGCGCTGGTGGCGTCGTCGACGAGGACGTCGCTCCCGCCGGGCGCCATCGTGAGGACGGTGTCCTCGGCGAGCGCGTTGGCGGGGACTTCGAGGCGCGCGCCCGCGTAGGTGGCGGGGGCGTCGGCGCTGACTTGGAGCGTTCCGCCGTTGCCGGCGCGGACGAGCTGCTTTGCGAGGTAGGCGGAGCCGACCGGTTGGGTGTCGGCCTCGCCGCAAGCGGCGAAGAGCAGAGCGATCGAGACGAGTGTGAGTTTGGAGTGTTGTGACATGACGTCGTCCTTTCGCTGGTGAATGGCGCGGCGGGTTCGTTCCTTCATTTTTTTCTGTCCGCTTCGATCCACGCGCGCGCTTCGGCGGCGTGGCGACCGGTGGGCCACCGGTCGAGGTACGAACGCAACGCGGTGCGCGCTTCGTCTTGGCGACCGAGGTTGAGGAGCGCCCACGCTTCGAGGAACGTCGCGTTCGCAGCGGCCGGAGTGTCCGGGAGAACGGCGCGCGCCGCGGACAGCGCACCTTCGACGTCGCCCGCCTCGCGCAGAAGCTCCGCGCGCATCAGCGTGATCTCCGCGCGGCGCGTGCGCGGGAGGTCACGACGCTCGAGGTCGTCGAGCGCGGCGCGCAGCGCGACGGTGCGCGACATCGCGCGCAGGCACTCGACACGATCGATGCGCCGTTCGAGGTCCAACGCTCCGTCCGGGAACTCGTCGAGGAGCGCCTCGTACCGCGGCAGGGCCGCACCGCACTGCCCCGCGTGTTTCAGTAGACGCGCGGCGCGGTGCAGCGCCAGCTCGCGCACGACGGTGTGTTCCTCGGCGACGAGGACCAGGCGCCGCGCCGCTTCCTCGGGCGACGCGTCGAGCGCCGCGCGGTAGGCGCGCATCGCGGCGCGTCGGGCCGCGTCGCGCGACTCCTCTGCGTCGCCGCAGCCTTCGCGGCGGTCGCGGCGGTCGGAGCGGTCGGGGCCTCGCGCGTCGGTGCCAGGCGCGGAGGCTTTGCCCGCGGCGGCTTCGTCGGAGGCGCAGGGGGCTTCGATGGCCTGCGCATCGACAGCTCCGCCGGAGTCCGCTGCACCGATGGGATCGCCCGCGTCGGCGCGGGGCTCGGTGGCCGCGGCGCGGGGCTCGGGGGCCGCCGCGCGGGGCTCGAGGGCCGCCGCGCGGGGCTCGGTGGCCGCGGAAACCGCGACGCGCGCACCGCGTTCGCGCGCGCGCCGGCGCTCCCGGGCCGCGGGCGCGGGTCCGTCGCTACGCGCCTTGGAGAACGCGCCGTCCTTGGCGCTGGCTCCATCCGCCTCCGCGCCGTCCGCGCCGTCCGCGCCGTCCGCGCCGTCCGCGCCGTCCGCGCCGTCCGCGCCGTCCGCGGC
>JAUHYB010000023.1 GCA_030426745.1 bacterium | reverse complement strand
GCTCGAAGCGGTCGATCGGATCCTTCGCGGCCCACTCGGCGACGAGCTCCTTCGGCACGTAGCGCGTCGGGTCGTCGGAGGTCGAGTGACCGCCCATGCGGAAGGTCTCGGCCTCGATGATCGTCGGGCCGCCGCCGGAGCGCGCGAGGTCGATCGCCTCGGTCACGGCGCGGCGCGCCGCGAGCAGGTCGTTGCCGTCGACCTTCACGCCGGGCACGCCGTAGGCCTTGCCCTTGATCGCGTAGCTCTCCGACGCCGTCTGCTGCTCGCTCGAGCAGGAGATCGCGTAGCCGTTGTTCTGGCACAGGAAGACGACGGGCGCCTTCCACACGCCGGCGAAGTTCATGCCGGAGTGGAAGCCCAGGCTGGACGTGCCGCCGTCCCCGAAGGTCGTGATCGCGACCTTGTCCTCGCCGCGCATCTGGAACGCGCGCGCCGCGCCGACGGCCTGCGGGATGTGCGTGCCGATCGGCGACGAGATCGAGACCCAGTGGATCGGGTCGACGAAGGAGAAGTGCACCGGCATCTGACGGCCGCGCGCGCTGTCCTGCGCGTTGCCGTACATGTTGTGCATCATGTCCACGGGCGAGACGCCGTGGTACAGCGCCATGCCGAAGTTGCGATAGCACGGGAAGATCCAGTCGTCCTTGCGCAGCGCCGTCGCCGCGCCGACCTGCATGCCCTCGACGCCGAGGTTCGGGATCGAGAAGCCGATGCGCCCGGAGCGCTGCAGCTTCATGCAGGTGTCGTCGAACGCGCGCACGAGCAGCATCGTGCGGTAGCAGTGCAGCAGCTCGTCGTCCGAGAGGCCCGGGTCGTACCCGTTGGCGCTGCCGTCCGCCTCGATCACGCTCATCGCTTCGGTCGCTTCCATCGACTGTTCCTTCAGTTGCCTTCGTTCACGGCCCCGCGCTGCGCCCGGCGTTCGCGGACGAGGCGCGCGGCGAAGAACTCGCCGGCCTTGTAGCTCGAGCGCACCAGCGGGCCCGAGGCGGTGTACAGGAATCCCATCTCGCGCCCGAGCCGCTCGTACGCGTCGAAGCGCTCGGGCGTCACGTACTCGATGACCGGCGCGTGGTTGGGCGTCGGGCGCAGGTACTGGCCCAGCGTCAGGAAGTCGACGCCGGCGGCGCGCAGGCGCTGCATCGCCTCGACGACTTCCTCGTGTTCCTCGCCGAGCCCCAGCATGATCGAGGACTTGGTGAAGGCCTGCGGACAGAGCGCCTTCGCCTCGCGCAGCGTGTCGAGCGAGCGGTCGAAGCTGCAGCGCGGGTCGCGGATCTTGCGCTGCAAGCGGTCGACGACCTCGACGTTGTGCGCCAGCACGTCCGGCTCGGCGTCCATCAGCGCCGCCAGGTTCGCGCCCGTGTAGTCGGGGATCAGCGTCTCGACCACCGTGCGCGGCGAGCGCGCGCGGATCTCGCGGATGCAGGCGGCGTAGTGCCCCGCGCCGCCGTCCGCCAGGTCGTCGCGGTCGACGCTGGTGATCACGACGTAGGCCGGGTTCATCGCGGCGATGCCCTCGCCGACGTGGCGCGGTTCGTCCGGGTCCGGCGGCGCGGCCTGCTGCACGGTCTTGACCGCGCAGAAGCGGCAGCGACGCGTGCACTCGTCGCCGAGCACCATGATCGTCATCGTCGCGTGCTCGCCCTTCCAGCACTCGCCGATGTTCGGGCAGCGCGCCTCCTCGCAGACCGTGTGGAGCTTCAGCTCGCGGGTCAGGCCCTTGAGCCGCTTGTACCCCTCGCCCCCCGGCAGCGGGACCTTCAGCCAGGACGGCTTGCGCCCGCCGTGCGCCTCCGCGGCGCGGTCGGGGACGCGCCGCGCGCGGGCTTCGGAGGAGGTGGATGTGGGCGTGTCGGGAGACATGGATCGGCCGGGGGCAGTCTCGGGCAGGATAGCAGAAAACGGCCCCGGGATCGCCCCCGGAAGGGCACCGGCGAGGCCCCTCGACGCTCGGTCGCGTGCCGGGAGCGGCAGCGCGGCGCCCGCGCTCGAAGTGCCCGGCCCCGCGCGGGCGCGGGGCGTGTTCCACTGGCGGGCCCGCCTCCCGCGGGCCGGACACCGCGACCCTCGGAACGACCCCATGCGACACGCCCCCAAGGTGCTCGGCTTCCCCGCTCCCCGCCTCGCGCCCCTCGCGCTCGCGCTCGCGACCCTGTGCCCCCTCGGGACCGCACAGGGGATCGCCGCGGACCCCTACGAACCCAACGACAGCTGCGCAACGGCGACGCCCCTCGGCGGAGGCGGGTTCTTCGCCACGACGGCCGTCGGTCCCGAGTGGGACTACTACTCGTTCGAGGTCCGGGCGGGCGACGAGTTCTCCTGCTACATGCTCAGCGGCAGCCCCAACCACCTCCTCGACCACGAGCTGACGCTGTTCGCCGATGACTGCGCGACCGTGCTGGCATCGACCCCCGGCTCGCTCGGGATCTCGGTCGTGTCGTGGGAGAACACGAGCCCCGGTACGGAGACCGTCGTCCTCCGGGTGCGCTCGGTGGCGACGCACGGCGGATTGCTGGTCTCCGAGGTCTCGATGGACATCTCGGGCGTCGTCAGCGCCTGCAACGGAGCCGTCGACGAGGACGACGCGCTGGAGCCCTACTGGCCGGTCCCCTCCGACGGTTTCGTGATCGCGGACGGCCTGTACACCGACCTGTTCCTGCAGCCGTTCCTCGACTCGGATCGCTTCCGCGTCGTCGTGCCGGACGCAGCGACCCTGACCGTCGACCTCGTCTTCGACACCGGCGGGGCGGCGATGCACTGCCAGCTGCGCAACGACGACCTCGGCTCGTTCGCGATCGTCCACGGGCTCCCCACGTCGACCGGTGAACGGCTGATCTGGACCAACGACACGGGCGTCGCGCGGGAGTGCGTCCTGGTCGCGTCCTTCGCGAACTCGGACCCCGTCGTGGGGTGCGGGCTGTACGACCTCCGCGTCTCGCGTTCGTCGGCCGCGGTCGGCGTGCCGTTCTGCTTCGGCGACGGTTCGACCTCGACGGGCGGCCTGGCCGTCGACTGTCCTTGCGGGAACACCGCGGACCTCGGGGAAGGCTGCGCCAACAGTCATGGTCACGGTGCTCGCCTGATCGGCTCGGGCACGACGAGCGTCGCGGCGGACGACCTCGTGCTCTCCGTGTCGCAGGGTCGCGTGAACCAACCCTGCATGCTCCTGCAAGGCGCCACGCGCATCGCGGTGCCGTTCAAGGACGGGATCCTCTGCACGGGGAGCCCGACGGAGCGGTTGGAAGTGCTCTTCCTCGACGGCGCGGGCGCGGCGAGTTCGGTCGAGTCGGTCGCCGGCAACGGCAACGTCTCACCGGGTCTCACGCGCTACTACCAGGCGTGGTATCGCGATCCCTTCGACCACGCGCCCTGCACGGCGCGCTCGAACCTGACGCACGCTCTCGAGGTGGACTGGAACTGAAGGGGCGCGCCCCGGCTCAGGCCGTGTGCGACTGCCTCGTGTGCTCGCGCTTGCGCCCGTCGAAGCCCTCGAAGATCTCCCGGTGGCAGGCGAGCCCGAACTCGTCGTCGCGGGTGTCGTAGGTGCGGACCCACGCGATCAAGGCGTCGAGTCGCTCGTCCTGCGCCTCGGGGCTGTCGAACTTGGACGGCTCGAACGGACGGCGCCGGCAGTTCTCGACGCAGGTCTCGATGCCCGGGTTCAGGAAGACGAGCTCCTCGCAGTGCCGCAGCGCGGCGCGCACGAGGTCGCCGTAGCACCCCTCGATGACCCACGCGTCGTGGCGGCGCACGAAGTCCTCGAGCGCTGCAACACTCTCCGCGAGCGGCTTGCGCACGACGCCGGGGTCCCAGGCGATGTCGTCCAGCGGCAGCACCGCCGCGCCCTCCGCGGCCAGGGCCCGGGCCATGGTGCTCTTGCCGGACCCGCTGTTGCCGATGATCACGATGCGCATGCGTCCCCTCTCGTCGTTCGTCCGCGCGGCGCGCGGGCGGCGAGCCCGAACGCGGCGCGCCCGCCCGGGGTCGGTCCCGGGCGGGCGCGCGTGAGTGTGGCCGCCGGAGGCGGAGCCGTGAAGGCCCCTACTGCATCAAGAAGGGATCGATCGCCTTGCGCAGCTTCGGCGTCGCCATCTTGGCCATCGAGCGGACCTGGATCTGGCGGATGCGCTCGAGGCTGACGCCCAGCTCTCCGGCGATCTCGGCGAGGGTGTGTTCCTTCTCGCCCATCAGGCCGAAGCGCTTGGTGACGACGAGGCGTTCGCGGTCGCTCAAGCGATCGAGCGCCATCTCGACGCCGTCGGCGACGGAGAACTCCTCCATCGTCGGGTCGTAGGGGTCGCCCTCTTCCTCGTCGCGCGGGATCAGGTCCTGCAGGCTGGGGCCGTCGCCGTCGCCGCCGAGCGCGGCGTCGATCGACTGCGTGGAGCGCGTCGCCCCGAGCGCGGACTCGACGATGTTCGTCTTGAGGTCCGCCTCCTCGGCGATCTGCTCGACGCTGGCCTTCGGGTTGCCCAGGCGCTCGACCGCGCTGTGCACGTGCTTCATCGCCTTCTGCAGGTAGACGGGCAGGCGCACGGTGTTGCCGAAGTTGTAGAGGTGGCTGCGGAAGGCCTGGTTCAGCCAGTGGACCGCGTAGGTGCGGAACAGGAGGCCGCGGCGCCAGTCGAAGCCGTCGACCGCGCGGAACAGCGCGGAGCTGCCCTCCTGGATCAGGTCCATGCGGCCGATCCGGGTGTGGGCGTAGCGCTCGACGTTGATCAGCGCCAGGTAGAGGTTGCGCTCCACCATCTCGTTGCGCATCGCGTGCAGCTCCATCCAGCGGCGGCAGACCGTCGCGGGGAAGACGCACGTCTCGTGGACGCCGGGCATCGGCGGGCGGTGCGAGCCGCCGTCGAGCTCCTCGGGATCGATCCCCTCGGCCTCGAGCGCGACGTCGAGGCGCCAACGGGCGAACTCGATGCGGCGCGCCAGGTCGGCTTCCTGCTCGCGGTCGTGGAGCTCGATCGCGTCGACCTCCGCGCGGAACTGGTCCTCGATGCTGCGCGGACCGGTCGCCGTGGATTCGGCGACGGGCTTGCGACGCTGCGTGGGGTCGCTGATCTCGAGGTCGTAGCCTTCGGCGTCGAGCTCGGCGATCAGCGCGCGGGCGGTCGCTTCATAGGAATCGAGATCGGCCGCCGCCTCGCGGAGGCGACGGTCGAGCTCGGCGTTCGGATAGACCTTGCGGTCGGTACGGTCCCCCCCCGACGGCACGTTGCGGGTCGCAACGCGTCGCGGCGCGGTGCGCCGCGTCTTGGGGCCGTGGGAGGAGTCACGGCGGGGGAAGCTGCGGTCTGCCACTGGATACCTCGATCAGGTCGCGGCGCCGGCTTGCCGTCCGGCGCCTCGTCGTGCCCCGCGCGGTCCGGTGGGCGGACCCCGGTTGGGGCGGCGAGCCTCCGCCCCGAAGCGGGCGGTGCGTCGGTGGGCCCTACGGGCGTCGGGGCCCACCGGTGATGGGATCCGGGGAAAATCTAACGTGAACGTCAGATTCCGAGTCCAGATCCCGACTTAGACAAATTCAGGGGGTCCGGCCTGTCCTCCACCTCTGTTAACGAGGCCGAGGGGCGGCCCGATCCCGGCTTCTCGCCGATTCGGCGGAGCGGGCGGGCGGGGGACGGCGCGGGGAACGGAGATCACCCGATCCTGTGACCGCGGCCGGCGCCCGATCGCGAGGACGCGGCCGTCCACGTCCTCGCGCAGGTCTACGCGAGGCGCCGCGGGGCGGATGCGCGCGGCGGCGCCGGGGTTCGACGGCTCCCGCTCCAACCGGCGCGCCCGCCGGAGGTGACGCGCCAGGGCCCATGCGCCCCGCCCGCGACCCGGCGGGACCCCGGTCGCCGGACCGGATCCGGGACGGGAGGGCGCGCGCCCTCCCGCCACGCGAAGCACCGGGGCGGCGCGGCGCGACCTCGGGCCGCGCCGCGCCGCCCCGGTGTCGGAACGGGCCCCCGCGGCGCGCGCCGCGGGACGATCGCCGGGCGATCAGGTGTTGTGGTTGACCACCAGCTCCGCTTCCTCGACGTAGGTCTGCTGCTCCTCCACCGGGATGAACTCCTCGAGGTGCGACAGGTTCATCGCCTCGCGCACGAGGTGGCGGGCGACGACCATGCGCTGGACCTGGTTGGTGCCCTCGTAGATCTGGAGGATCTTCGCGTCGCGGAAGTACTTGGCGATGGGGTAGTCCTCCATGAAGCCGTAGCCGCCGAAGATCTGGACCGCGTCGGTCGCGACCTTCATGGCGGTGTCGGTGGCGAAGAGCTTCGCCATCGCGGCCATCTTGGAGATGTTCTCGCCGCCGCCCGAGTCGATCCCCGCGGCCGAGGCGTGCACCAGCTGGCGGGCCGCACAGGTCGCGGTCGCGCCGTCGGCCAGCATGGCCTGGACCATCTGGTGGCTCGAGATCGGCGCGCCGAACTGCTTGCGGCGGTTCGAGTAGACCGTGGCGAGGTCCAGCGCGCCCTGGGCGGCGCCGACCGCCTGGGCCGCGACGCCCGGACGCGCGTAGTCGAGCGTCATCATCGCGTGCTTGAAGCCCATGCCGGCGCGGCCGCCGATCAGGTTCGACTTGGGCACGCGGACGTGGTCGAAGTGCGTCTCGACGACGGGCACGCAGCGGATGCCCATCTTGTCCTCGACCTTCTTCACCTCGAAGCCGGGGGTGCCCTTCTCGACCACGATCGCGCTGATGCGGCGCGACTTCGACTCGGGGTCGGTCACGGCGAAGACGCTGTAGTAGTCGGCGACGCCGCCGTTGGTCGTCCACTTCTTCTCGCCGCAGATGATCCAGTGGTCACCGTCGTCGATGGCGCGCACCGAGAGGCCCTGGGCGTCGGAGCCCGCGTACTTCTCGGACAGGCAGAAGGCGACCATCTTCTCGCCCTTGGCGATCTTCGGCAGCCACTCCTTCTTCTGCTCCTCGGTGCCGCCGAGGATGATCGGGAAGGAGCCGAGCGCGTTCACCGCGAAGGCGACGCCGAAGCCCGAGTCGGCCTTGGCGAGCTCCTCGACGACCAGCGCGAGGGCGAGCACGCCCGCGCCGTTGCCGCCGTACTCCTCGGGGATGAAGGTGCCGAACAGGCCGGCTTCGCCGCAGGCCTTGGCCGCGTCGTAGTTGTACTCCTGCGCCTTGTCGAACTTGGCGGCGTTCGGGCGCACGTACTTGTCGGCGATCTCGCGGGCGGTGGCTTGCAGCGCCTTGGCCTTCTCGCTGTAGACGATGTCCTGCATGGGCGGTGTGCTGGGGGGTGCGGGGAAGGGTGAGGGGGGCGCTCCGGGAGTTCGGAGCGGGATTTCGAGCCCAGGAGTATAGCGGCGAGCCCGCCGCCCCGGGGTCAAAGCCCGCCGCGGGAGCACCAGAAGTGCAGGCGCCGCGCGGCGTCCCAGGACGGTGCGAGCCCGTCGAAGGCCGACGCGTCCGCGCGCGGGCCGCCCGCCGGCGCGAAGCCGGCCGCGCGGGCGAGGTCGGCGAGCTCCGCGGGCTCGTGCAGTCGCAACCGCTCGGTCCACTCCCGCGCGGCGCCTCCCGCGTCCGCCCCGCCGTCCGCCGGGCGACAGCGCACGCGCTTCACGACGACCCGGCCGCCGTCCTCGAGCGCGCGCTCCTCGTCGAAGACGAGCCCCCCCGCCCGGCGCGTGGAGCGCGGGACGAGCCCGGCGCGGACGCCCGCGGGGTCGGCGAGGTCGAGCACCAGCAGCCCGCCGGGCCGCAACACCCGCGCCGCCTCGCGCAACGCGGCGCGGTCCCCTTGGGCCCCGAAGTAGCCGAAGGAGCTGAACATCGAGAGCGCCGCGTCGAACGCGGCGTCCGCGAACGGCAGCGCGCGCAGGTCGGCGCGCACGACGCGGCCGCCCGCCGCGGCGGGCGTCGCCGCGAGCGCGGCGACCGAGCGGTCGACCCCGAAGGCACGCACGCCGCGCTCCGCCAGCGCGACGAGGTGCCGCCCCGCGCCGCAGCCCAGGTCCAGGACCGCGCCGCGCGCGAGGACGTCCGCGACGTCGCGCGGCGCGGGGCTGCCGCCGGGATCGTCACCGCGGCCGCCGGCGCCCGCGACGTCCCCGAGGAGCCACGCGACCTGGCGCCGCGCCTCCGCGAGGTCGCGGTGCGCGTACAGCGCGAGCGCTTCCGCGCCGAAGGCCGACTCGTACCAGCGCTCGTCCGGCGCCGACACGCGGGCGTCAGTCCTTCTTCTCGATCGTGACGGAGATGCCGGTCTGGCCCTTCGTCGCCGGGACGTAGACGGTGCCCGTCCCGCCGGCCTCGCCGCCCATGTTGACCATGCCGTCGTGGTCGTACTGGACCTTCAGGTTGAAGGTGTCGCCGGGGGGCGTGCCCATGAAGAAGTCGCCGGTACCGACTGTGAAGGGCACGACCTGGTTGCCGGCGGCGTTGCGCGAGCCGGCGGCGACGCTGATCTTCGTCGTGTAGCCGGGGCTGTCGGAGTCGGCGTCTCGCGTCGACACGAACAGGAAGCCCTCGGCGACGCCCGCGTACTCGCCGGCCAGCTCGACCTCGCCCGAGGCCAGCATCTCGGCGACGCCGGTCGGGTTCTGCTGGCCGTGCGGCGAAGGCATCCCGCCGTGGATCGCGTCGTTCGGCATGCGGCCGTTCATGTCCATGCCGCCCATGCCTCCGTGCGGGTCGTGCGCGGGGGCGGAGGGCTGCGGCGCGGGCTTCGCCGCGACCTTCTCGGGGCCCTTGCTGCAGGCGGCGAGGGCGAGGGGCAGGGCGAGGAACAGGAGGGCGGTGCGCGTGGCGGTCATGGTCGTTCGCGGGGCTCGAGTGCGGTGGGCGAGGAGTATACGGGTCGCGCGCCGCGTCGGAACCGTCCGCCGCCCCGGAGCGCGTTTCCCCCTTCCCCGCGCCCTCCCCATCGGCGAGACTCGCGGCAGGACCCAACGGAACCGACCGGTTCCCGGCGAACCCGGGGCCTTCCGCGCGGTCTCCCCCACCGATGACGACGCCCCCCACCGACGCGGCGCGACCGCTGGTCGACCGCGCGACCAAGGAAGCCCGCGAGGAGCGCGACCTGGCACCCTGGGCGCTGCGGTCGGCGACCGGCGCGGGCCGCCGCTTCCCGGAGCCCGCCGACGCGCTCCGCACCGCGTGGGAGCGCGACCGCGACCGCGTCGTGCATTGCACGGCCTTCCGGCGGCTGATGTACAAGACGCAGGTCTTCATCAACCGCCAGGGCGACCACCAGCGCACGCGCCTGTCACACAGCCTGGAGGTCGCGCAGGTCGCGCGCAGCGTCGGCAACGCGCTGGGGCTGAACGAGCCGCTGTGCGAAGGACTGGCGCTGGCGCACGACATCGGTCACCCGCCGTTCGGGCACCGCGGCGAGGCGGCGCTCGACCGCTTGATGCAGCCCTACGGCGGCTTCCGGCACAACGCGCAGGTCCTGCGCGTCGTCGACCTGCTGGAGCGCCGTTCGCCGGACTACCCCGGCCTGAACCTGACGCGCGAGTTCCGCGAGTCGCTCTTGAAGCACGAGTCCTCGCGCGACTGGCCCGAGGAGTTCGGCGAGAAGCCGCGCCACCCGTGGCTCGAGGCGCAGGTCGTGGACCTCGCCGATTCGACCGCCTACAACGCGCACGACGTCGAGGACGGCATCGCCGCGGGGCTCTTCGAGGAGGCGGAGATCGCCGCCGACGTTCCGCTGTGGCGCGAGTGCGCGGAGGTCGTGCGCGGCAAGCACCCCGGCTTCCTCGAGGACACCTTCGACCGCAACCTGCGGGTGAAGCGCGTGTCGAACCAGCTGATCAAGACGTGCATCAACGACTTGATGGTCGCCTCGCGCGAGCGGCTCGCCGAGGCGGGCGTCGAGACCCCGGACGAGGTGCGCGCGGCCGACCGCCTGCTGATCGGCAACGGCCGCGAGCGCGGCGCGCAGATCGCCGAGCTCCAGCGCTTCCTGTGGGACCGCATGTACCGCCACCCGGTGCTGCAGCGCTTCTCCGAGTACGCCGACCGGGTCCTGCACGCGCTCTTCGACGCCTACCGCGCCGCGCCGGACGAGCTGCCGACCTGGTACCGCCGCTGGGCCGACGAGGTCGGGCTGGAGCGCTCGGTCTGCGACTACCTGGCGGGCATGACCGACCGCTTCGCCGAGCGCGAGCACGAGCGCCTGACCGGCGCGGGAAAGTACTGAGCCCGGCTCGTTTTTTCACCGCGACGGCGCGCGCCACGGCCGGCATGGCCGTGGCGCGCACGGTCGCGGTGAAAAAACGAGCCGGGCTCGGTACTTTCCCGCGCCTCCAGTCTTGCCCGGTCTCAGGCGACCCGGAGCCCGTTCCGGGCTAGGATTTCGGCCCCGGCGCACCCCCACGCGTCCCGCCCGCGCCCGCCGCGTCCACCCCGTGCCCCCCCCGGCGCGACCCGAGAGGCATGCAGAAGAACGACACTTGGCTCCTGGCAGGCCTCTTCGGAGTGACCCTGTCGACGCTCTCGCTGGAGATCCTCGACACGCGGTTCCTGTCCGTCGTGACCTGGTACCACCTGTCCTTCTTCGCGGTCTCGGTCGCGATGTTCGGCATGGCGGCCGGCGCGCTGCGGGTGCAGATGTCGGGCGACCGCTGGAAGGGCCCGGCCGCGCGCGCGAAGCTCGCGCAGGAGACGCTGGCCTTCGCGGTCGCGATCCCGCTCTGCTACCTGGCGACGCTGGCGATCCCGATCCCCGAGGGCTTCTCGCTGCGCGCCGTGATCGCGCTGGGCCTCGCGACGGGCCTGCTCGCGATGCCGTTCTACCTGTCGGGCGTCGTCGTCACGCTCTGCCTGACGCGCTGCGGCGGCAAGATCGGCCTCCTCTACTTCGCCGACCTGGTCGGCGCGGCCTGCGGAGCGCTGCTCATCCAGCCGCTGCTGGAGCACACGAACGCGGCGTCGACGGCGATCCTGTGCGGCGCGGTCGCGGCCCTCGCGGCGGCGTGCTTCCGCATGGACCAGCGACGCGCGCCCGTCGCGCCGCTCGTCACGGCCGGCGTCCTGACCGCGCTCGCCTTCCTGAACCTCGGCTCGCCGCCGCCCGTCGGCGTCTGGTACTCGAAGGGCAAGTTCGTCGACCCCGGCGACGTCGAGCGCGAGGAGTGGAACATCCACGCGCAGGTCATCGTGCGCAAGCCGAAGCCCGGCCGCCCGATCTACTGGGGCCCCGGCGCGGTGAACACGCCGTTCCCCGACGTCGACCGCATGCGGATGCTGATCGACGGCGACGCCGGCACCTACATGACCGAGTGGGACGGCAGCCCCGCCTCGCTGGAGTGGATCCGCCGCGACGTCACCTCGCTGCCGCACCACCTGCGCACCGGCGGGACGGCGGGCGTCATCGGCGTCGGCGGCGGCCGCGACCTCCTGACGGCGCTGTGGGCGGAACACGCGTCCGTCGTCGGCATCGAGATCAACGACAACTTCATCGAGCTGCTGGAGGGCCCGTTCCGCGACTACGCGAACCTGGCGACCCACCCGGGCGTGCGGCTCGTGCACGACGAGGCGCGCTCGTTCCTGACGCGCGACGAGACGCGGTACGACGTGCTGCAGATGTCGCTGATCGACACCTGGGCGGCGACGGGCGCGGGCGCGTTCACCCTGAGCGAGAACGGCCTGTACACGGTCGAGGCGTGGCGCGTCTTCCTGGACGCGATGAAGGACGACGGCCTGTTCAGCGTGTCGCGCTGGTACGACCCGCGGCTCGTGTCCGAGACCAGCCGCCTGCTGGCGCTGGCGACGCACGCGTTGATCGAGCGCGGCGCCGAACGACCGCGCGACCACATGGCGCTCGTCGCGGCGGGCAAGGTCGCGACGCTGATCGTGTCGCCCTCGCCGCTGTCCGACGCCGACCTCGCCGGCGTGCGCGCGGCCTGCGAGCGCGAGGGCTTCCGATACCTGCTCGGCCCCGACCACGACGACTCGGGCGACAACGCGCTCGCGCGCATCGCCGGGGCGACGTCCATGGCCGAGCTCGACGCGGCCGTGGAGGACCCCTGGTACGACTTCCGCCCGCCCACCGACGCGCAGCCGTACTTCTTCAACCTGCTGCGTCCGGCCGCCGCGTGGAAGGCGATGACCGGCGGGACGATCGAGCGCCGGAACGACGCGGAGATCGGCGGCGTGCTCGAGGGCAACATGGTCGCGACCTCGTCGCTGATGGCGCTGGTGCTGGTCGCGCTGGTCGGCGCGCTCGGCATCATCGTGCTGCCGCTGATGAAGGGCCGGCCGCAGGGCCTCAAGACCTCCGAGCTCGCCGTCGGCATCGGATACTTCGCGCTGATCGGCGTCGGCTTCCTGTTCGTCCAGGTGCCGTTCATGCAGCGCTTCTCGGTCTACCTGGGGCACCCCAGCCACGCGGTCGTCGTGATCCTGTTCTCGATGATCCTGGCGGCGGGCCTGGGCAGCCTCGCGTCGGAGCGCGCGCCGGTCGAGACGAACAAGCGCTTCCCGCTGCTGCAGCCGCTGGCGATCGCCGCGCTCCTGGTGCTGTGGACGCTGGCCGTCCAGCCGCTGATCGAGCACACGATCCACTTCGGCCTCGCCGCGCGCAGCGCGATCGTCATCGTCGCCGTGACGCCGCCGTCCTTCCTGATGGGCATGTGCTTCCCGATGGGCATGCGCCTGGTGTCGCGCCTGTCCGAGGACGCGCTGCCGTGGATGTGGGCGACGAACGGCGCGGCCAGCGTGCTGGGCGGCGTGCTCGCGATGAGCGTGTCGATCTGGACCGGCATCGACACCGGCCTCTTGATCGGCGCCGGGTGCTACGCGCTGCTGTCGCTCGCCGCCACGCGCCTGTGGAGCGCCGGCGAGCGGCGTCGCGCGGCGTAGGTCCGCGTCAGGCGAACAGGATCCACCACAGCGCGACGACGGCGCCCGCCAGCAGGATCGCCGGCAGCGCCCGCCGCGCGCGCGCGCTGCGCCGGGCGGGGTGCACGCCGAACTCGTCGTCCTCGCCGCGGTCGTGGAGGGCGGCGAAGATCGGCTCGACCAGGTGGTCGTGCGGGCGGTGCGTGCGGCGCGACATGCCCCCATTCTCGCGCCGCGCGCGAGGACGGCAAGCAGCGCCCCGGACTCGCGGGCTATACTCCCCGCCCCGATGCCCTCCCTCCCCTACGAGTTCCGCGACCTCGACCTCCTGGAGCTGGCGCTGACGCACTCCTCGGTGGGCGCCGACGCGAACAACGAGCGGCTCGAGTTCCTCGGCGACGCCGTGCTCGACCTGATCGTCGCGGAGGAGCTGTACCGCCGTCACCCGGGGCTCGCGGAAGGCGTGTTGACGGAGCTGAAGGCGTGGGTCGTGTCGCGACGCACGCTGGCCGTCGCCGCCGCGCGCCTGGGCCTGGAGCCGCACGTCCGCGTCGGCCCGGGGCTGCAGCGCGCCGCGTTGCCGCGGTCGTTGATGGCGAACGTCTACGAGTCGGTGCTGGGCGCCGTGTACCTCGACTCCGGCTTCGAGGAGTCGCGCGAGTTCGTGCTGCGCACGCTGCACGACGAGCTCGACGGCGTACACGAGCGCAAGGGCGTCTCGAACCCCAAGCAGAGCCTGCAGCAGATCTGCCAGCGCCAGTCGGGCGCGCCGCCCGAGTACGTCGTGCTGGAGGAGCGCGGCCGGTCGCACGCGCGCGCGTTCCTCGTCGCGGCGAAGTCCGGTGACGAGCGCTTCCCCGGCGCGTGGGGCCGCACGTTGAAGGAAGCCGAGCGCTGGGCCGCGCACGAGGCCCTGCTCGCGCTGGAAGAGCGCGAGGAGTCTTGAGCGAACGCGACACGCCGCTCGACCCCGCGCGGCTCGACGGGATCGAGGCCTTCGAGCGCATCGTCACGCGCCTGGCCGCGGGGCAGGGGTGCGTCTCGGGCGGCCTGTGGGGCAGCGCGCAGGCGCTCGTGCTGGCCGGCCTCGCGCGCCGCGCGCAAGGGCCGTGGATGGTCGTGCTGTCGTCGGACAACGAGGCGCGCGCGTTCGCCGAGGACCTGGAGCTGTGCGGCTGCGACGCCGCGTGGTTCCCCTCGCGACAGACCGGCGGCCGCAAGGGCGCGCACGCCGACCCGGACCTCGCGCGCCGCCGCCTGACGGTCGCGCGCGCCTTGACCGGCGCGAAGGACGAGCGCCCGCGCATGGTCGTCGCGTCGCTGCCCGCGTTGCTGCAACCGGTGCCCGCCGCGCGCGAGATCGAGGCCGAGATGACGTCGCTCGCCGCGGGCGAGACGCTGGACGCCGAGGCCTTCCTGGCGCGGCTGGTGAAGCGCGGCTTCGAACGCGTCCCGCTCGTCGAGCGCGCCGGCGAGGTCAGCCTGCGCGGCGACATCCTGGACCTCTACCCGTGGGCCAGCGAGCTGCCGGTGCGCGTCGAGCTGTTCGACGACGAGATCGAGTCGCTGCGCACCTTCGACCCCGCCGACCAGCGGTCGCTGGAGACGCACGACGAGCTGGAGCTGTGCCTGGCGCGCGAGGAGGTCGCGACCGACGGCGACGCGACCTTCGCGTTCGACCTGATCTCGCCGACGACCGTCGTGGTCGAGATCGAACCGCTGCGCATCGAGGACGCGGCGGGCGGCCTGCGCGTGCAGTCCGGCGAGTACGCGAAGGCGCTGTACCACCACGCCGAGGCCGTCGACGCGCGGCGCCGCGTGCAGCTGCAGAGCCTGCCCGCGCAGGGCCTCGACTTCGACACGCGGTCCGTGCAGGCGCTGTCCGTCGGCATCCGCGAGGCGCCGCAGGCGTTGCGCGAGGCGACGGCGAACGGCGACGAAGCGCTGGTGCTGTGCCAGAACGACGGCGAGCGCCACCGCTTCGCCGAGCTGCTGGAGGAGTCCGGCGGCGTCCCGGGCGTGCACCTCGAAGTCGGCGCCTGCGCGAAGGGCTTCCGCCTGCCCGCGGCGGACCTGATCGTCGTCAACCACCGCGAGCTGGTCGGGATCATGGGGTCGCGCCGCTCCGCGAAGGAGCGGCCGTCGCACCGCGCGCGCGTCATCCAGTCGTTCTTCGAGCTGAAGATCGGCGACCTCGTCGTGCACGCGGTGCACGGCCTGGCGCGCTTCCAGGGCCTGAAGCGCATGAAGCGCGGCGCGGGCGAGGAAGAACACCTGCACCTCGTCTTCGCCGAGGAGGTCAGCCTGTTCGTTCCGGCGTCGAAGATCGACGTCGTCCAGCGCTACATCGGCAGCGGCGCGGCGAACGTGCCGCTGGACAAGATCGGCAGCCAGTCGTTCCGCAAGCGCCGCGAGAAGGTGCAGCGCGCGCTGTTCGACCTGGCGAGCGACCTGCTCGAGGTCCACGCGAAGCGCGCGCTGAAGAAGGGCCGCGCGTGGCCCGACGACGACGAACTCGTGCGCGAGATGATCGCGGAGTTCCCCTACGACGAGACGCCCGACCAGCTCACGACGGACGAGGAGGTCCGCGCCGACCTGACCGCGGAACGCCCGATGGACCGCCTGGTCTGCGGCGACGTCGGCTTCGGCAAGACCGAGCTCGCCGTGCGCGCGGCCTTCCGCGTCGTGAACGGCGGCGCGCAGGTCGCGCTGCTCGTGCCGACGACCGTGCTGGCGCAACAGCACGAGGAGACCTTCCGCGAGCGCCTCGCCGACTTCCCGCTGCGCATCGAGGCCCTGTCGCGCTACACGACCGGCAAGCGCGCGAAGGAGGTCCTGGAGGCGATCGCCGCCGGTGAGGTCGACATCGTCATCGGCACGCACCGCCTGCTGTCGAAGGACGTGCGCTTCGGCAACCTCGGGCTGGTGATCGTCGACGAAGAGCAACGCTTCGGCGTGAAGCACAAGGAGCACTTCAAGCACCTGCGCGCCGAGGTCGACCTCCTGACGCTGTCCGCGACGCCGATCCCGCGCACGCTGCACATGTCGCTGTCGGGCGTGCGCGACATCTCCGCGCTGACGGTGCCGCCGCCGGGGCGCCAGGAGATCGAGACCGTGCTCGGCTACGTCGAGGACGCGGACCTCGTGCGTGAGGCGATCCTGCGCGAGAAGAACCGCGGCGGCCAGCTCTTCTACCTGCACAACCGCGTGCAGTCGATCGAGCGCGTCGCGCAGGAGCTGCAGAACCTGGTGCCCGACTGCACCTACGCGATCGGCCACGGCCAGATGGGCGCGCGCGAGCTGCAGAAGGTCATGAAGGCCTTCTCGCGCGGCGACGTCGACGTGCTGGTCGCGACGACGATCATCGAGTCCGGCCTCGACATCCCCGCGGCCGGCACGATCATCGTGCACGACGCCGACCACTTCGGCCTGTCCGAGCTGCACCAGCTGCGCGGGCGCGTCGGCCGCGGCCGCAACAAGGCGTACTGCTACCTCCTGGTCGAGGAGCACAAGCCGCTGCGCGACGTCGCGCGCGAGCGCTTGAAGGCGCTCGAGGAGATGAACCAGCTGGGCGCGGGCTTCGCGATCAGCATGAAGGACCTCGAGATCCGCGGCGCGGGCAACGTGCTGGGCCCCGAGCAGTCCGGGCACATCTCGGCGGTCGGCTACGACCTCTACTGTCGCCTGTTGAAGCAGGTGATCGAGCGCATGCAGGCCGGCGAGTCGCTGGAGGACATCCAGGCCCGCGACGTGTCGCTGGGCGGCGTGGAGCTCGAGCTGGGCATCCCCGCCTACCTGCCGACCGAGTGGATCCCCGACGACGAAGCGCGCCTGGAGCTGATCCGCAAGCTGTCGACCGTGCGCCTGGCGGCGGAGGCCCGCGAGGCCGAGGCCGAGCTGCGCGACCGCTTCGGCCGCCTGCCGGAGGCCGCGCGCAACCTGGTCCGCTCGTTCCACCTCTCCGCGCGGCTCGAGGACCTCGGCATCACGCGCCTCGCGTGGCAGGACGACGTCTACCTGATCGCCTTCCACGACCGCGTCGCGCTCGAGGGATGGCTGGCGCCGCACCGCCTGGAGCTGCGCCCGATCCGCACGGGCATGGCGCACCTCGTGATCCCGCGCAAGGTCCGGACGCCGGAGCAGGGGCTCGCGTGGGTGGAGTCGCTCTTGCAGCAGCACGACGACGCCTCCAGAATGCCGGCGGCCGCGCACGTCGCGGACCGCTGACGCACGATGAATCCCCTCTCGCTCGCGCTCCTCGCGCTGACCGCCGCCGCGGCCCCCGTCACCACCGTGACGACCCCCGCCGCGACGCCGACGCCCGCCGCCCCCGCGCAGTCGACCTCGCCGGACGCCTTCCGCTCCGAGCGCCCCTGGCGGCTGTTCGACCGCGTCGAGGTGATCGTGAACGAGGAGATCGTCACGGTCTCCGAGTTCGACCGCGAGTTCCGCGAGTTCACGCGCAGCACGAACATCCCGGCCACGACCCAGCAGGAGATCCAGCAGGCGTCGATCCTGGTGGCGCAGCGCAAGGTCGACGGCCTGCTCGCCGAGCAGGGCGGCCGCGACCTCGGCTTCGACGAGGCCCAGGTGCGCCGGATGGTGCAGAACTGGGAGGACAACCTGATCGAGGAGGCCGGCGGCGTCGGTCAGCGCAGCGAGAACCTGCTCGCCGAGGGCAGCGCCGCGCACCTCGAGCGCGCGCAGCTGACCGGCGACATCTACCGCATCTCGTGGGAGCGCGCGATCACCGGCCGCGACGCCGGGCCGCTCGGCCGCCCCACCAAGGACCGCTACGTGCGCCCGGGCCAGATCCACCGCCTGTACGACCAGGCGTCGAGGATGACCGGCGGGCTGGAGCAGCTGGGCGCGACGGTCGGGGCCTACCGCCTGCAGGTCCTCGTCCTGGACGTGCAGGAGCTGGGCGGTATCGACCCGACGCTCGAGCGCGCCGAGGAGGTCCAGCGCCGGCTCGCCGCGGGCGAGTCCTTCGACGCCATGGTCGAGGAGTTCGGCGCGCAGAAGGGCCAGGCCAGCCTGCTGCGCCCGCTGACGTCGCTGGAGCTCGAGCGCATCGCCGAGCTGGACGACGCCTGGGGCGAGCTGGCCCGCTGGGCGACGGACGCCGCGACGGACACCTGGTCCGACAGCATCTACGTGGGCTCCCGCGGTTCGGAGAGCGTGCAGATCGCCAAGCTGCTGGAGCGGCCCGAGCCGCTGACCTTCGACACGGTCGCCGCCCAGTCCGCGATGCGACGGCACACGCTGGAGATCCGCGACAACTACCACCGCGGCCTCGCGCTCGAGGACCTGAAGCGCTCCGCCTACATCTGGACGCCGGACTACGCCCCGGCCGAGGCGCCGCCCGAGGCAGGTTCGGCGCCGGCGACGCCCGCCCCCTGAGCGGGACCCGCCGCCCGACCCCCGCCGGATCCCGCCCCCGCGCCGCGGATTCGTCGCCCCGCGCCGCGGGCTCGCCGCCCCGCGCAGCGGACTCGCCGCCCCGCGCCGCCGCCTCGCGCCGCCCGGAGCCGACGCAACCCCTTGTCGGCACGCGTCCGCCGGAGTGGTCCGTAGTGCCGGCGAAGTCGCGTGGATATACTCTGAACCCCTCGATCGGCGCCGCGTTGTGGCCGCCGATGTCATCCCTCGCCGCCCTCGGGCGGCCCCCGATCTTGTCGCCCGCGGGCGGCAGACAGGGCGATCCTCCAACGGCGGCCCCCTCCCGCCGGTTCGCCCGCACCGACCGAAGGCCCCCCCGCGGAGGCCTGGAGCCCTGGAGCCCGGAATGAGCCCCCAGTCCGACTACGAGAACATCCACATCGAGACCACCCTCCCCAAGTCGTGGGAGGAAGAGGTCACCTTCAACGACATCCTCTACGACTGGATGGGTCGGGCGCCGTGGCTGGCCATCTCGGTGGCCGCGCACGTGCTCGTCTTCATGGTGCTCTCGCTGATCCCGTGGGACGCCTTCAAGCGCGAGGAGCCCAAGGAGATCCGCGCGAGCCTCGACCAGCCGCCGGAGGAGATCTTCGAGGATCCCCCGGAGGAGGAGATCGAGGAGATCGAGGAGGAGGAGCCGATCGAGGAGCCCGTCATCAAGGACGCGGAGATCTCCGATCACAACGAGACGGACGAGCAGCAGGAGTTCGCCGAGTCCGAGGGGGACCCGGACCAGATCTCCGACTCGCCCTTCGACTCGGACAACCTGAACGACGTCATCGGCATCGGCGGCGGCGCCGGCGGCAAGTTCGGCGGTCGCGTCGGCGGTAAGCGCAACCTGCGCGCCGCGGGCGGTCGCGGCACCGAGCAGGCGCTGCGCGACGGCCTCGAGTGGCTGAAGAACCACCAGGACCCCGACGGCAAGTGGGACTGCGACGAGTTCATGAAGCACGACCCGGCCGGCGACCAGTGCACCGGCCCCGGTCAGCCCGAGCACGACGTCGGCGTCACCGGCCTCGCGCTGCTCGCGTTCCTCGGTGACGGACACACCACCAAGGACGGCGAGTACAAGGAGAACGTCTCCCGCGGCATCAAGTGGCTCAAGGAGCAGCAGGACCCGGACAACGGCCTGCTCGGCGAGAAGATCGGCCACGCGTTCATGTACGACCACGGCATCGCGACGCTCGCGATGACGGAGGCCTACTACTTCTCGAAGTCGCCCCTGCTGAAGGGCAACGCGCAGAAGGCGATCAACTTCGTCACCACCTCGCGGAACCCGTACGGCGCGTGGCGCTACGACTCGCCGCCGGTCGGCGACAACGACACCTCGGTCACGGGCTGGATGGTGCTCGCGCTGAAGTCGGCCGAGGACGCCGGCCTCAAGATCGACTCGGGCGCCTTCCCCGACTCGCTGTCGTGGTTCGACGAGGTGACCGACCCGCAGACGGGCCGCACCGGCTACGACACGATCGGCTCCGCCAGCTCGCGCGTCCCCGGCGTCAACGACCACTTCCCCACGGAAGGCGTCGAGTGCATGACCGCGGTCGCGATCCTGTGCCGCTTCTTCCTGGGCCAGGAGCCGGGCACCGACGAGATCATGGACAAGGGCGCCGACCTCCTGCTCGAGGCGCTGCCCGAGTGGGACCCGGACGGCCTGACGAACGACATGTACTACTGGTACTACGGTTCGTACGCGATGTTCCAGATGGGCGGCAACTACTGGAACAAGTGGAACAAGGCGATGAAGTCCGCCGTGCTCGACTCGCAGCGCAAGGACGGCTCCAGCAAGGGCTCGTGGGATCCGAACGGTCCCTGGGGCTTCGCCGGCGGCCGCGTCTACTCGACCGCGCTCGGCGTCCTCTGCCTCGAGGTCTACTTCCGCTACGCGAAGGTCCTCGGCGGCCGCTGATCCACCCCCTCTTCTGCGAAGCGAGCGGGCCCCGCCGGTGCGAACCGGCGGGGCCCGTCTCGTTGACGGACGCGTCGCCGCGGACGAGCGGCTTCGAGCGCGGCGTCGTCGGGCGCCGTGAACCCTCGCGCGCCCCCTCCGTTCCTCCCGCTCGAGAACGAGCCGGATCCCCGTCGGCCCACCCCGCTCCGCCCCGCGTCCTCCGGGCGGCGGAGCGCCACCTTCGAACGGAGATCCACATGCAATCCCGACATCCGTCGCCGTCGAACGCGTTCCCCCAGGACTCGCTCGCCGACCTCCACGACGGCCCCACCTTCCACGAGCTGCTCTTCGAGTGGATGCAGCGCGCGCCCTGGGTCGCGATCTCGGTCGCGGCGCACGTGATCGTGCTGCTCGTGCTCAGCTTGATCCCGTGGGACCTCCTCGAGCGGGAGGAGCCCGTCGAGTTCGTCGCCGGCGTCGAGCCCGACGTGCCCGAGCTGTACGAGGAGCCGGAGCCCGAGCCCGAGGAGCCGATCGAGCCGGAGAAGGTCGAGCAGGAACCCGTCGTCCTCGAGGACGTCCCCGAGCAGCCCGACCCCAGCGAGGAGTTCATCGACACGACGGCGGACGGCGACCCCACCGTCTTCAACGACACGAGCCTGAACTCGCTCGTCGGCAGCGACCTGATCGGCATCGGCGGCCCGCCCGGCGGCGGACCGATGGGCAACCGCGGTGACGGCGAAGGCGGACCGAAGGGAGGCCCCACCGGCGGGCTCGACGTGCGCCCCGCGCTGCTGTGGCTCGTCGCGCACCAGGACGCCGACGGCAAGTGGGACGCGGACGGCTTCATGAAGCACGACACGGTCGGCGAACCGACGACCGGCCCGGGGCACGCGGAGCACGACGTGGGCGTCACCGGCCTCGCGCTGCTGGCGCTGCTCGGCGACGGACACACGACGATGCGCGGTGAGTTCCGCGACAACGTGTCGCGCGGCGTGAAGTGGCTGATCGACCAGCAGGATCCCGACACGGGCCTGATCGGCGAGCGCATCGGCCACACCTTCCTCTACGACCACGGCATCGCGACGCTGGCGCTGTGCGAGGCGTACTACTTCTCGCGCTCGCCGCTCCTGAAGCCGAAGGTGCAGAAGGCCGTGTCCCTCGTGACGCAGGCGCGCAACCCGTACGGCGTGTGGCGTTACGACCTGCCGCCCTCGGGCGACGCGGACACCTCGGTCACCGGATGGATGATCCTGGCGCTGAAGTCCGCGCAGGAGGCCGGCCTCGCGATCGACTCCGCCGCCTTCCCCGACGCGCTGTCGTGGTTCGACGAGGTGACCGACCCGCAGACCGGGCGCACCGGCTACGCGGCGATCGGCGAGGCCAGCTCGCGCATCCCGTCGGTGAACGACCACTTCCCCACCGAGGGCACCGAGTCGATGACGAGCGTCGCGATCCTGTGCCGCGCGTTCCTCGGCCAGACGCCGGAGGACACGCCGGCGATGCGCCGGGGCGCGGAGCTCCTGCGCGAGTCGCTGCCCGAGCACGACGAGGACGGGCTCACCAACGACATGTACTACTGGTACTACGGGTCGTACGCGATGTTCCAGCTCGGCGGTCGCGACTGGAAGGCGTGGTCGCGCGCGCTCGACAAGGCGCTGGTGCGCACGCAGCGCCAGGACGGCAACGCGAAGGGGTCGTGGGACCCCGACGGACCGTGGGGCATGGTCGGCGGGCGCGTCTACTCGACGGCGCTGGGCGCGCTGTGCTGCGAGGCGTACTACCGCTACTCGCGCGTGCTCGGCGGACGCTGAGCGAGGGGTCGCGCGCCGGACCGCGAGTCGACGGCCCGGCGCGCGACGTCACCACTCGTCACTGCCAGTGGACCTGCAGCGCTCCCGAGAGGTTGCTGCCGGT
>JAUHYB010000323.1 GCA_030426745.1 bacterium | reverse complement strand
CTCGCCGAACGCGATCTCGCAGGACGCCTACCTCGCCGCGCTCGCCGAGGAGCCGCCGGAGGTCGCGGCGCGCGTCGCCGAGTTCGCCGCGCGCCGCGACGCGATCGTCGGCGGGCTGCGCGACCTGAGCCTCGAGGTGCCCGAGCCGCACGGCGCGTTCTACGTCTTCCCGCGCGTGACGCCCTACCTCGACGAGCGCGAGAGCGCCGGCTTCTGCGAGGACCTGCTCGAGGCCGAGGGCCTCGCCATCGTGCCGGGCAGCGCCTTCGGCACGCCGGAGCACGTGCGGCTGTCCTACGCGAGCTCGCTCGAGACGCTGCAGGACGCGCTCGCGCGCCTCGGCCGCTTCCTCGCGTCGCGCCGCTGAGTCGCGCCGCGATCGAATCGGCGCGTCGGGCCCCCGGGCCCCCCGCCCCCCCCCCACCCACCACCACCTCGCTCGCCCGCGCCGCGCGTCCGTCGCCGGCGCGCTCCGCGTCCCACCCGCCTTCCCGTTCGCGGGAGGGCGTCGGCCGGTCACGGCGTCAGGCGAACGGCGAGCCCCGCGAGCGCCGCCCCCAACCCCGGGGGCGGAACGTGTTGCTCGCAAGTCCTCCAGGAAGTCGCCCGCGGGACTGCGCCATTCACCGGGGGAGACCGGCGGCGCGCGCGAGGGTTCGCGCGGAGTCGCCGGATTTCTCGGCGTGCGGTGATCAGCGCTCCGACTCGGGCGCTTCCCGCTCGAGGAAGCGGCGCAACGGCGCGGGGATCGCGGCGAGGACGCGGTCCTCCATGCCGACGTTCGGCACCTCGACGCCGACGATCGCGCGCAGGTCGGTCTCGTTCATCGCCAGCAGCACCGGCTGCTCGCCGAAGGGCAGCAGGTCGCGGGTCCAGCGCGGTCCGCCGGCCTGCGTCCAGCCGCCGGAGCCGAGGAGCTCGATCGCGGCCTGTTCGAGGCGGTCGGCGAGCGCGCGGCGCTCGGCCGCGAAGGGGTCGATCGCGACGAGGCGCGCGGGCGGCTCGTCGGCGAACTGGCCGACGCTCGTCAGGTCGCAGCGCGTGTCGTTCGCCAGGACGCGGGTGTGCGCGGCCTCGAGCGCGAGGTAGGCGCCCCACAGCTCGTCGACCAGCTCCGACAGCGCGGCCGTCTCGGCGGCGTCGGCGCCGAGGTCGCGCAGCAGGTAGAGGTCCAGCGTCGGCGCGCCGTCCCGCCAGTCGAGCGCGGGCGCGCGGAAGGGGTCCGGCCCCGGCCTCCAGCCGAGGACGTGCGAGCCCGCCGTCCGCGGGGTGATCTCGATGTCGCGGAGGATCGGTTCGTCGACGACCCTCTCGCGCGGCAGCTGCGGCTCCTGCTGCACGGTCGGCGCGAAGAGGAACATCATCGCGGCGACGCCGAGCAGCAGCGGGAGCAGCGCGCAGCCGAGCGCGACGCCGACGATCAGCGGGACCCTGGAGCGCGGCTCCGGTCGGGCGCCGTCCGCGGCGCTCCGGCCATTCGCGCCGTTCGCGGCGTTCGCGGCGTTCGCAGCATGCGCACCGTTCGCAGCATGCGCTCCGTTCGCCCCGCCGGCCCCGCCGGCACCGCCCGCATCGTGCGCGCCATGTGATCCGCTCGCGCCGCCGGCGCCGCCCGCCGCGGCCGCGCCCGCTGCACCCGGATCCTCGCCGCGTCCGCCGCCCGTCGACGACGACACCGACAGCACGTCGGTGCGCACGTCGTCGGCGCGCTGGTAGCGGCGCTCGGGCTCGCGCGCGAGCGACTTCAGCACGACCTCGTCGAGGCGCACGTCGATGGCGACGGACTGCGAGGGCGGCGGGAAGGCGCCGATCGGGACGTCGCCGGTGAGCAGCTCGTAGAACACGACGCCCAGGGAGTAGATGTCGGCGCGGTGGTCCACGGTCAGCGGGCGGCGCAGCTGTTCGGGCGCGACGTAGTGCATCGTGCCCATCGCCTGGTCGCTGCGCGTGAGCAGGCCGGCCGGCGCGTCGGCGCCGGTGAGCTTGGCCAGGCCGAAGTCGGCGATCTTCACGCGCCCGTTCGTGTCGACGAGGATGTTCTCGGGCTTGATGTCGCGGTGGACGACGCCCTGGTCGTGCGCGTACTGCAGCGCCTCGCAGACCTGCGAGACGATCGCGAGCGCCTGCGCCGGCGCGACGTCGCCGTCGCGGATGAGGCGGCGCAGGTTGCGGCCCTCGACGAACTCCATCATGAAGTAGTAGCGGCGGCCCTGCCGGCCGGCGTCGTACACGCGCACGATGTGCGGGTGGTCGAGTTGCGCCAGGAGGCGCGCTTCGCGCTCGAAGCGCTCGGCGAAGGCGGGGTCCTCGCCGACCTCGTCGGGCAACACCTTGAGCGCGACGGTGCGACCCAGCGCGGGTTGTCGCGCCTCGTAGACGGCGCCCATCCCGCCGCGGCCGACGAGCCCGACGAGCTCGAGCTGCGGGAACTCGGCGGCGAGCACGGCGAGCGGCGGCGGCTCCCACGCGCGCGGCCCGGTCGGCTCGGGCTGCAGCCCGACGCGCATCAAGCACCTGGGGCAGCGCCCCGCGAAGCGGTCGTCCTGCGGCAACACGGCGCCGCAGCGCTCGCACGTCTTCGTCTCGTCCATGGCGGTCCTCCCGACCTCGGTGTCCGACCGGAGGTGCAGGACGCTCGCGCGGAGGTTACAGGCCCGCCGGACATTTCTCGCGCGGGCGCCGGATCCGACCCCGAGCACCGGCCCTCGCGGGCAGGGCGAGCTGCCGCGACGCGCGACGATCGCCGCGGGCACGGGCCGCCGCGCCTCGCGCCCGCCGCCGATCAGCCCAGCGCGTCGAACAACCGGCCGAGCTCCGCCTCGACGTCGTGCGGATCGCTCAGGGTGTCGGCCACGGCGTCGCGCAGGCGGTCGCCGAAGCGCGCGCGGGCGCGGGAGACCGCGGTCTTCCAGGCGCCTTCCGTCATGCCGAGCGCGGCGGCCTGCTCGGCGCGCGAGGGCGCGGGGTCGACGGGCGCGCCGCCGAGCTCCGCGGCGAGGGCGTCGAAGAGCTCGGCGCTGCCGCGCTCGACGTAGTCCGCGCGCAGGCGGCGCAGCGCGTCGTCGAGGACCGCGAGCGCCCAGTCGCGCTCGAAGGCCGCGTCGGGAGACGCGTCGACCGCGAGCGCCGCGGCGTAGCGCTCCTCGGCTCGCGCCCAGTCGACGTCGACGCGCGCGTGCGCGCCGCCGCGCTTCCACGCGGAGTCCTTGTGCCACTCGTTCACCAGGTGGTGGCGCAGCGCCGCCGAGAGGAACGCGCGGAAGCGGCCGCGATCCGGGTCGGCGCTCGCGAAGTCGTCGCGCTCGATCAGGCGCGCGAACAGCGACTGGATCGCGTCCTCGGCCTCCTCGCGCGTGCAGCCGCGGCGGCGCGCGAGCGCGTAGAGCGGGTACCAGTAGTCGCGGCACAGGACCTCGAGCGACGCGCGCCCCGCCGCGTCGCGCGTGCCGGCGGAACGGACCACGCTCCAGCGCGTCGTGTGGAAGCCCTCGTGCGACGTCGGCGTCATGCGGCGAGGATAGCGTGTCGCGGAGCGGACCGCCGTCGCCCGGCGCGCACGCGGCGCGCGCGATCAGGTCCGGTCGAGCGGCAACTCGAGGCGGAAGCGAGCGCCGCCGCCCTCGCCGTCGTCACCGGCGCGCTCCTCCAGCAGGAGCTCGCCGCCCAGGTCGCGCGCGAGGCCGCGGCAGAGCGCGAGGCCCAGGCCGATGCCGGCGTTCTCGTCCTCGGGGCGCACGGCGCCGCGGTCGAAGGGGCGGAAGATGCGGTCGCGCACGGCGGGCGGCACGCCGGGGCCGTCGTCGGAGACGCGGAAGACGGCGCGGTCGCCGTCGACCGAGAACTCCAGCGTCACGCGCGGCGGCGCGTCGCCCGCGCGGCCGTACTTGCACGCGTTGTCGACGAGGTTGAACAGCACCTGGCCGACGGCGCCGGCGTCGGTGGTCAGCGCCGCGCCGGGCGGCGCCAGG
>JAUHYB010000322.1 GCA_030426745.1 bacterium | reverse complement strand
TCCAGAAGGCCGAAGAGGCCGCGCGACGTCGCAACTACGACTTCGCCGTCGAGCTCTACTCGCAGCTCCTGGACCTCGATCCCGACCAGGGGGAGGCCCGGGCCGGGCTGCGCGCGGTGCTCAAGAAGCGACACGAGTCGAAGAAGGGCGGCGCGCTGTTCCGCAAGCTCGCGGGCGCCGGTCCGCTCGCCGTCGCGAAGACGATGGCGAAGGCCGGTCGTCACGAGGCGTGCGCGAAGTCGCTGGAGCAGTACCTGGCGTCGAACCCGATGGACGTCGACGCGAACCTGCTGCTGGGCCAGTCGCTGGAGGCCGCGGGACACAAGAACTCGGCGCGCGCCGTGTACGAGTTCGTCGCGGAGATCGACCCGAAGAACAGCGAGGGCCTGCGCCGCGCCGGCGCGATGGTCGCGGCCGCCGGCGATCACGCCCGCGCGCTGGAGTACTACGAGCGCGCGCTGGACGCCGATCCGCGCGACCAGGAAGCGATCAAGGCGCGCAAGAACCTCGCGGCGGAGGCGGCGCTGGCCACGTCGAACTCCGAGTCGATCACGCACAGCCGCGACCGGATGAAGAACAAGGAGCAGGCGCAGGAGCTCGAGCGCACCCAGCGCCTGCACCGCTCCGACGTCGACCTGCGCGAGGACCTCGCGCGCCTCGAGGACCAGTTCGCGGAGAACCCGTCGGACGTGCCGCTCATGCTGCGCCTCGCGGAGGTGCACGAGAAGCTGAAGGACCCCGAGGCCGCGCTGGAGTTCGTCGAGCGCGCCGCGGAGTACGACCGCGACTCCTTCGCGATGATCGAGCGCCTGGGCGCCCTGAAGTCGAAGGTGCTGAAGAAGGCGATCTCCCGCGCGGACAAGGACGGGGACGCGGAGAAGGCGTCGCGGCTCGAAGACGAGCTGAAGGACTTCGAGCTGGCGAACTGCCGACAGCGCGTGGACCTGCGCCCCGGCGACGGCGCGCTGCGCCTGGAGCTCGGCCGCCTGATGCAGCGCCGCGGCGAGCTCGACGCCGCCATCGGCGAGCTGCAGAAGGCCGTGTCCGATCCGCGCGCCCAGCGCGACGCCGGCTTCTTCCTGGCCCAGTGCTTCCACGAGAAGGGCTTCCTGGACCTGGCGCGCAAGGAGTACGAGCGCGCGCTCGAAGGCGCGTCCCCGCGCGACGAGCGGACCAAGGAAGTGCTGTACAACCTCGGCGCGATCGCCGAGGCCGAAGGCAAGGCGGACGACGCCCGGTCCTTCTTCACCCGGATCTTCGAGGTGGACATCGCGTACCGCGACGTCGCCGCCAAGATGGAACAGTTCAAGTAGACTCCGATCCACACGAGACCCCACTCACAGACATGCCGAACAGCAAGCAAGCCAAGAAGCGCATGCGTCAGGACGACGAGCGCCGCATCTCCAACAAGCACGTCCGCTCCACCATGCGCAGCGCGGTCAAGCGCGTGCTCGAAGCCGAGTCGTCGGAGGCCGCCAAGGAAGCGCTCCCCGAGGCGATGAAGCGCGTCGACAAGGCGGCCAAGATCAACGTGATCCACGACAACGCCGCCGCGCGCGTGAAGAGCCGCCTCGCGAAGGCCGCCAACCAGGGCTGATCGCCCACCCGACGACGGGGGACCGACCGTGACCGGCTCGTTCCGTACCGACGACGCGCACGGCGAGGACCACGCGCCGGTCCGCGTCGCGATCCGCCGTGAGTACGTCTTCCAGGAGGCGAAGAACCTGGTGGACGACCTGCCCGCGTGGACGCTCGTCAGCGCCGACGACGCGTCCATGGTCCTCGTGTGCGACCGCAAGGGCGGGCTCCTGTCGGGGACCTCGCGCGTGACGATCCGCTGCGAGGGGCCGGAGGACATCCCGTCCTGCACGGTCACCGTCGAGTCGGAGAGCCAGGGCGGGCTGCGGTCGCGCGACCGCGCGAACGTGGCGGAGTTCGTCCGGCCGTTCCGCCGCCGCGTCTGCTGATCCGGGCCGCTCCACGACCTCTCGAGCGCCGCGCGCGCCGCCCCGCGACCCCGCGGGACGGCGCGCGCGGCGTTCGTCGTGGGGGGGGAGCGCGCCCGTGGGGCCGCGGTCCCGAGCGCTGCTCCGGGCCCGGAGGGGCTGCCCTGGATAGGAAGTCGGATTTCGGCTTCGCAGGAAGTTGCAAATCGGGTTAGGGTGGATCCCGGACCGGAGCCCCGGCCTCGGGCCGGTCCCCCGACGCCCTCAGGAGAGAACCCATGCGATTCCCGACCCGCTTGGCCGCGGCCGCGGCCCTCGCTTCCGGTCTCGCGACGCCCGCCGTCGCCGAGGCGGACCTGTCCCCGGTGGCGGAGCTCCCGCCGCCCTCGCCCCTCGGCGCGGCGCGCGCCGGCGAGGCCGTCGCACTCGACGGCGACCTCGCGCTGGTCGGCGCCCCCGGTGACGCCGCGCGCGGCGCGGACTCCGGCGCGGTGCACGTCTACCAGCTGGTCGGCGGCGTCTGGGTGTACGACGCGACGCTCCGGCCGCCCGGCCTGCTGCCCGGCGACGAGTTCGGCGCGGCGGTCGCGCTGGAGGGCGGCGTCGCGCTGATCGGCGCACCCGGCGACGACGGCGTCGGCTCGAACTCGGGCCTGGTCTACGTCTTCGAGCGCGGCACGGGCACCTGGTCCTACGTGCAGGACTTCCGCGGGTCGCAGGTCGCGTCGGGCGACCGCTTCGGCAGCGCGCTCGCGGTGGACGCCGGGACGGCGCTCGTCGGGACGCCGCGCGACGACCAGCAGGGCAACGACGCCGGCGCGGTCTACGTGATGCGCCGCGGCGTCAGCGTGTGGGGCGAGCAAGCCTACCTGTCGGCGCCCGTCGGCGGGGCGAACGACCACTTCGGCGCGGCCGTGGCCGTCTCCGGGGACCTCGCCGTGGTCGGCGCGCCGGCGGTCGACGGCGCGGGCGTGAACAGCGGCGCGGCGTACACCTTCGCGCGCACGGGCAACGTGTGGAGCGCGGGCGCGATGCTGCCCGCCGTCGGACAGTCGTCCTTCGACGCCTTCGGCGGCAGCGTGGCGACGGACGGCGCGCGCGTCGTGGTCGGCGCCCCGAACGACGACTCGCTGGCGCCGGACGGGGGCGGCGCGTGGAGCTTCGTGCACGACGGATCGTCGTGGGTCGTGGAGGGCGCGCTCGTCGCGACGCTCGACGGCGGCGAGCACGTCGGCAGCGCGATCGCGGTCGCGGGCGACCTCATGGTGCTCGGCGCGAGCGGCGACGACTACGCGGACGTCGCCGACGGCAGCGTCGTCGTCGCGGAGTGGAGCGGCCTCGCGTGGGTCGTCGCCGACGTCGCGGGGGACGACCTCGGCCAGGACTCCGACGGTCTGGGCGGCGCGCTCGCCGCGGACGGCGACCTCGTCCTCGCGGGCGCTTCCGGATCGGACCGCGGCGTGGTCGACGGCGGCCACGCGCGCCTGTGGACGTTGAGCAGCGCTCCGGTCGCGCTGCCCCTGTGCCTGGGCGACGGCAGCGGCGCCGCCTGCCCCTGCAACAACCCCGGCGAGCCCGGCGAGGGCTGCGCGAACTCGACGGGGCGCGGCGCGCGGCTCGTCGCGAGCGGCCAGGCCGTCGTCGGCGCGGACAGCTTGCAACTCGTCGTGCTCGGCGCGCGCGAGGAGACGCCCGGCATCTTCCTGCAGGGCAACCTCGAGCTGGGCGTTCCCTTCCGCGACGGCATCCTGTGCGTGACGCACGAGACCGAGCGCCTCGAGATCGTGGTCGTCGACGAAGCCGGCGCGGGCGGGAGCACCTTGGAGCTCTCCGTCGCGGGCCACGTCGAGGCCGGCGACACCCGCGTCTACCAGTTCTGGTACCGCGACGCGGCGACGGGACCCTGTGGCACCGGCAGCAACCTCTCGGGAGCGCTGCAGGTCCACTGGCAGTGACGAGTGGTGACGTCGCGCGCCGGGCCGTCGACTCGCGGTCCGGCGCGCGACCCCTCGCTCAGCGTCCGCCGAGCACGCGCGA
>JAUHYB010000321.1 GCA_030426745.1 bacterium | reverse complement strand
GCATCGCCGTCGGTCCGAGCGTGCCGAGCTGCGCGCCGCGGAACAGGAAGGCGTGGAAGACCGCCGACAGCGCCGCGGCCAGGAGCGCCTCGCCGCGCGTCCGCAGGACCTCGCGCGCCAGCAGGTACACGAGGACCGGCAGCAGCGAGCTGAGCAGGATCATCGCGCTCTGCGCCGCCGGGAACGAGTCGTCGCCGGTCGCCAGGATGCCGAGCGCGCCGATCCACGACGGGAACGGCATCCAGTAGCCGGCGCCGGAGACGCGCAACTCGTCGACCTGTCCGAGCCAGGTCGGCACGTAGTCGAGGAACAGCCCGCGCCCCGCGGCGAGGTTGCGCGCGAGCGTGTAGCGCTGCGCGATGTCGCCGTGCCCCGAGACCGTGCGCGGCGCCTGCACCCAGTCCTTCAGGAACCAGGTCAGCACGCACAGCGCGAGGAGCGCGAGCGGCACGAGCCACGCGCGCCGGCGCGGCTCGCGAGCGACTGCGGGGGCGTCGGCGTCGGCCTGCATCGCGCGTACGGTGACGCCTGGCGCGGCGCGCGGCAAGCGCGGGCCGCCGGGAGCGCGCGGCGGCCCGCGCGGAACGAAGCGAGCCGGGGGGAACGCCTCGCGCTCCCCCCGGCTCGTCTCGTGCGTCGGTCGCGGGTCCTAGGCGTCCTTGACCGCGGCCTGGATCGCCTCGGTCAGCGCGGGGACGACCTCGAAGGCGTCGCCCACGATGCCGTAGTCGGCGACCTTGAAGATCGGCGCGTCGGCGTCCTTGTTGATCGCGACGATCGTCTTCGAGGTGCGCATGCCGGCGAGGTGCTGGATGGCGCCCGAGATGCCGACGGCGATGTAGAGCTGCGGCGCGACGACCTTGCCGGTCTGGCCGACCTGCTCGGCGTGCGGGCGCCAGCCGGCGTCGACGACGGCGCGCGAGGCGCCGACCGCGGCGCGACCGCCGAAGGCCGCGGCGAGGTTCTCGAGGATCGCGAACGACTCGGCGTCCTTCAGGCCGCGGCCGCCGGAGACGACGACCGGCGCTTCCTGCACGTCGAGCTTGCCCGCGGGCTTCTCCTCGATCGCGGTGACGGTGGTCTTGCCGCCGATGGTGGCGGGCTTCTCCATCACCTCGGCCGTGCCGTCCGCCTGCGCCGGAGCGAAGACGTTCGGGCGCGTGGTCGCGCAGAAGACGGCGGCGGACGAACCGCAGGTCGCGATCGCCTTGCCGGCGAGCCACGGGCGCGTCACGGCGAACGAGTCGCCCTCGGCGCGCAGCGTGGTGCAGTCGGAGAACAGCACGGCGTCGCACAGCGCGGCGACGCGCGGCGCGACGTCCTTGCCGGTCGCGGAGGCGGCGGCGAGGAAGCCCTTGGCGCCCTGCTCCTGCACGACGGCCGCGACGTCCTTCGCGGTGGCGTCGGGGCTGAAGCTCTCGGTGCCGGTCAGCACGACGGCCTTGGAGACGCCGGCGGCGCCCAGGGTCGCGGCGCAGTCGGCGGCGCCCTCGCCCGTCAGGACGGCGACGACGGTGGATCCGGTGGCGTGCGCGGCCCCGAGGCACTCGAGGCTGGCGCGGCGGGCGTTGCCGCCCGAGTGTTCGACGAAGACGACGATGGTGGACATGTCGGGTGCTCCTCGGGCGCTACAGGACTTGCGCTTCGTTCTTCAGCGCGTCGATGAGAGCGGGGACGGCTTCGGCGCCCTCCCCGACGATGCGGCCTTCCGCGCGCGGCGGCGGAAGCTCCAGCGACAGGACTTGCGCCTGGTTGTCGGCGGCGTCGCAGGGCGCCTCCTCCAGCGGCTTCTTCTTCGCGGCCATGATGCCCTTCAGGCCGGCGTAGCGCGGCTCGTTCAGGCCCTTGTCGCAGGTGATCACGGCGGGCAGCGAGAAGCGCACCGACTCCAGGCCGGCTTCCGTCTCGCGCTTGGCCGTCGCCTCGCCGTCGCCGATCTCGAGCTCGACGACGTTCGTCACGCACGCCCAGTCGAGGTAGGTCGCGACCATCGGGCCGACCGCCGCGTTGTCGCGGTCCGTCGCGACGCGACCCATGAACACGAGGTCCGCGCCCATCTCGGTCAGCTTCGCGGCGAGCGACTTCGCGGTCGCGCGGCAGTCGCGGTTCATCCAGTCCTCGTCGACCAGGATGACGCCGCCGTCGGCGCCCTTCGCGATGCACTCGCGGACTTCCTTGGTGGCGTCCTTGGAGCTGATGGTCAGGATCGTGACCTCGCCGCCCTTCGCCTCCTTGGTCTGGATGGCCTGTTCCACGGCGATCTCGTCGTAGAAGGAGGTCATGTACTGGTAGCCGCTGGAGTCGAGGCTCTTCGCGTCGGCGGCGATGTTCGCTTGCACGTCCGTGGCGGGGACGCGCTTGATGCAGGCGACGATCTTCATGGGGGCGTGGCGGGAGTCGGGGCTGCGAGGGAGCCGTCGGGGTCGGCGCGCGGGCGTTCCGGCGGCGGGGTCGGCGGCCCTGGTGGGCCGCGCGGGGCCGGGCCGCCGGCGCGGCGCGCACGCCGCGAGACAGCCCGAATTTCGGCCGAAGAGGATAGCGGCGCCCCCCGGATCGATCAACGCCGCCGGGGGCCGCGGACCGGGTCGCGCGGGCGGGTTCGGGGCCGCCGCGGCGGGCGCCCCGCCGGCGCCTCACTGGTCCTCGAAGAGCTCCGCTTCCTCGCGGCCGCTGACCTTCGCGACCGGGGCGTCGAAGTTCTCGCCCAGGTAGACCTCGCGCACCCGGCGGTCGCTGACCAGCTCGTCGGCGGTGCCCTCGCGCAGGATCTGGCCCTGGTGGATGATGTAGGCGCGGTCGGTGCTCTGCAGCGTCTCGCGGACGTTGTGATCGGTGATCAGCACGCCCAGGCCGCGGTCGCGCAGGTCGTGGACCAGGCGCTGGATCTCCTGCACGTTGATCGGGTCGACGCCGGCGAAGGGCTCGTCCAGGAGCAGCACGGCGGGCTTCGTCGCCAGGGCGCGGCAGATCTCCAGGCGCCGGCGCTCGCCGCCGGACAGGGTCTCCGCCGGGTTCGCCGCGAGGTGCGACAGCTCGAGCTCCTCCATCAGGCCCTCGGCCTCCTCGTGGCGCTGCGCGCGCGAGATCGGCATCGCTTCCAGCACGGCGAGCAGGTTGTCCTTCACGCTCATGCGGCGGAAGATCGACGCCTCCTGCGGCAGGTAGCCCATGCCGAGGCGCGCGCGCCGGAACATCGGCAGCCGCGTCGCCTCCTTGCCGCGGATGCGCACCGTGCCGCGGTCCGGCGTGACGAGCCCGACGGACATGCGGAAGCTGGTCGTCTTGCCGGCGCCGTTCGGGCCGAGCAGGCCGACGATCTCGCCGGCGCGCACGCGGTAGCTGACGCCGTCGACGACGTGGCGGCCGTGGTAGACCTTCACCAGGTCCTCGACGTCCAGCAGGACCTCGCCCGGGGGGGGAGTGCGGGGCTCGCTCATGGGGCGGGGGAGTCTAACGGCGCGGCGGCGAGCGCCCCAGCGGCGCCCCGCGCTTCGCGTCGAGCGCGCGTCCAAGCCCCCGCATCGCAACGGCTTGCGGCGAGGGACGAGCGCGCGCGTCGACGCGCGACGGCGTCCGCGACGCCCCCGGGGGCCGGTGCCGTGGACGGGAACGGCGGTCGCGTCCAGAGGCGAGGGCTTCTTTTCCTCGTGTGGATAACTTGGGGAAAGAGGGCCCGCCCGGATGTGGGATGAAGGGCGCGGGAAGCGGGTGCGGTCCGGTGGCGAAGGGCGCCGCCTGTCTCCAGAGGTACCTCGGACGCCGCAAGTCCCCGGCGGACAGGGGCTTGGGCTACGAAGTCGCGTTCCGGGAGCGCCGCGCGGCCGCGTCGATCCGCGCCCGCGGAGCCCGCCGAGCGCGAGGTCCGCCGGCGGCCCGCTGGCAAGCGCGCGGTGTGGAAAACCGTGTTCCGCGCGGCCGCGCCGGACGGAAGGGGCGCAATTCCAAGGGCTTGCGCTTCTCGGCTTCTTTGCGGTTCCGGACGGATCCG
>JAUHYB010000022.1 GCA_030426745.1 bacterium | reverse complement strand
GCAGCCACACGCGGACCTGCGCGCGGTGCGGCTCGGTCTGCGCGCCGCCCAGCGCGAGGTCGGTGACCTCGAGGCCGAGGTCGTCGAGCTGCAGCGAGAGCGCCGGGTCGAGCGCCGCGTCGTCCAGCGCGAGGTGCGTGTCCTCGACGGCGATGCGCGCGACCTCGACGCGCCACGGCACGAGCGGCGCGTCGGCGGCGCGCGGCTGCGTCGGGGTCGCCGGCGCGCGCGACGGCGCGTCGGCGCCGCCGCCCGTCTCGACGTGCACGACGACCTGGCCGTCGGGCGTCACGTACGGCAGCAGCCCCACGCCGCGCCACGTGCCCTCGGCCGTGCGCGCGACGGAACCGGCCAGTCCGGCGAGGCGCGCTTCGGCGAGCCGCACCGTCTGGTTCGCGGGATCGACGGTCAGCTGCTTCAGCTCCGCGGCCTCGACCGCCAGCCACGGCGTGTCCGCGCCGGCCTCGCCCAGCGAGACGTCGTGCACGCCGAGGTCGATCGTCCACGCGCCGCCGACGCCGGGCGTCGCGGTGAGCGCGAAGCGGCCCGCGGCGCGCGCGTCCTGCCACTCGTCGTCGATGCCGGCGTGGCGCAAGTAGGGCTCCAGGCCGTCGAGCGTGCCGCCGCTGGTCGCGAGGCTCGCCGTGAAGCGCGCGTCGCTCGCGAAGGGCGCGAACTCGCCGTCGAGCGCGATGTCGCCGAGCGTCCCCGGCGCGGCGAGGCGCGCGGACCACGCCGCGGCCGTCTCGGGATCGGCGCTGTCCAGCGCGCCCGAGCTGAAGGTGTGCAGCTCGATCGCGAGCGGCGCCTCGGCGTCCGTCGCCGCGTCGACGAAGCGGATCGCGCAGTCCGACACGGACAGGCCCTCGACGCGCACGCCGAGCGGCAGCAGCGCGACCAGGCCGGGCGTCGGCGCGCCCGGGTCGACGGTCGTGCCGCTGTCCGCGTCGACGCTCGCGGCGTCCGCGGGCGCCGCCGCGACGTCGTCGCCGTCCCCGGCCGGCATCCCGCGCCACGCGAAGCCCGCGGCGGCGAAGCGCCCGTCCGCGTTGCGCGCGAAGGTCGCGCGCGCTCCCGTGAACTCGGTCGGCTCCAGCACGATCGCCGGGCCGGGCACCACGTCGAGCGCCGTGGACCAGCCGTCCAGCGCCAGCGCTTCCTCGTCGTCCGCGGCCCACCGCGTGTCGTCGACGGACAGGGTGAAGCGCGTGCCGCCCGAATCGCTGCGCTCGGCGCGCAGCGCGAGGTGCGCGTCCGCGTCGATGCGGTCGGCGTCGGGCGCCAGGCCGACGAGCTGGAGGTAACCGGCGAGCGGACGCGGCTTCAGGCCGCGCAGGCGCGCGCTCAGGCGCGCGTCCATCTCGCGGCCCGCCGCGTTCGCGTCGGCGTCCAGCTCGAAGCCGTCCAGCACGAGCGGCCCGCGCGCCGCGACCATCACGCGCGTGGGGCGGTCCGCTTCGCCGACGTCGGAGACGCGCACGGCGGCGGTGATCGTCGTCGCGAGGGCGGGCTCGGCCAGGTCGTCGGTCAGGTGCAGGCGCAGGTGCGAACCGCGCACGGCCTCGACGACGAACGGCAGGTCGAACTCGAAGCCGTCGAAGGGCTCTTCGTCGTCCTGTTCCTCCGGCTCGGGCTCGTCGTCCGCTCCGTCGGAGCCGGACGTGAACGAGTCGATCACCGGTTGGAAGTTCCACGCGCCCTCGGCGTCGCGCGACGCGTAGACGTCCAGGCCGTCGGCCTCGACGCGGCGCACGCGCAGCTCGCCGGTGAACAGCGCGGAGGTCGCGACGTCGACCATCGCATGCTCGAGCTCGACGAGCGGATCGTCCGGCGTCGCGCTCTCGGCCCACAGCTTCAGGCCGTCGACCTCCACGTCGCCCGCCAGCACCGCGAGGCGCACCGAGCGCACCTCGCAGCCGAAGCCGAGCATCCCGGCGACGGAGCGCACGATCGGCTCCAGCGCGAAGCCGAGCGCGACGCGCCCCACGACGAGGATCACGACCAGCCACGTCACCACGCGGCGCAGGCGGCGGCGACGCTTCGGGGGCTTCGGCTCGGCGGTCGTCACGGCGGGATCGGGCTGGCTCACGGGCGGGACTCCGGTGCGGCGTTCTCGGACTCGCGGCGTTCGCGGTCGGCGGTCAGGGCGGCGCGCCGGGCCTGCGCGTCGTCCAGGGGGTCGTATCCGGCGGGGACGGGGCCGCGCGCGCTCAACCAGTCGAAGGCGCGGACGCGGGCGGACACGTTGTGGTCCTCGAGGAAGAAGCGGTTCTCGTCGGCGACGCGGCGCAGGAAGTCCTCGCGGCTCTTCGACGCGAGCAGCGCGTCCTCCAGCACGGCGGGGAAGTTGCCGACCTCGCCGGTGTACTTCAGCAGCAAGCCGTGCTCGCTGGGGCGGATCGTCTCGTCGGACAGCTTGGCGATCAGGTACGAGTAGGCCCCGCGTTCCAGCACCCACCCGAGGCCGTCGGCGGCCTCGAGCGCGCCGCCTTCCTGCTGCGAGTACGCGACGATCGCGTTCGCGTAGGCGGCCAGCCCGGACTCCTCGACGATCAGCGCCAGGTCCTCGGCCAGCAGCGCGCCGGTCGACGACGTCAGGAAGACGAGCGTCCGCCGCTGCACGCGGTCGATGCGCAGGTTGCGCAGGGCCTCGGCGATCTGTCGCGCGTCCAGCTCCTGGTCGTCCAGGCGTCGCGCTGCTTCGCGAGCCTTCTCGTTCTCCGCGCGGATCTCCGTCAGGCAAGCGGCGACCGCGGTCGCGTGCACGTCGGCGCGCGGGCCGTCCTGCGGCGCGCGCGTGACCTCGATCGTCGTCGCGAAGCCGCCGCGCGCGTCGCCCTCGAAGGGCGAGGGCACGACGAGCAGCGCGGGCCCGCCGTCCAGCCGGGGCGGCGTCTCCAGCAGCACGAACTCGCGCTGCAGCACGCGGCCGCCCTGCTCGCTGCGGAAGGGGTCGAAGTCCGGCGCGTCCGGATCTTCGGGGACGACGTCGTCCCCGTCGCCGGGCTTCGCGAGTTGATCGATGACGAACGCGACGTCGATGCGGTCGTCCGCGTCGCGCGACACCAGCAGCGCGACGCGCCGTTGCGCCTCCGGGTCGATCGCGAGCTCGACGGTCTCGGGCGACGTCGCCGAGAACACGGCGCAGGTGTTCGGGAACAGCGCGCCGTCGAACTCGTGCAGCTCGGCGCTGCGGTCGCCGGTCTGCGCGGCGAGCCGGTCGAGGATCTCGGGCGTGCGATCCGGCGCGGCGTAGTGCAGGTGCGTCGCGAAGACCGCGCTCGCCAGGATCGCGTCCTCGCCGCGCATCGTGCCGATCATGCGCGCCTCCGTCCCGAGCGGCGGCAGGTCGAGCTCCGGCAGCGCCTCGTAGTAGCGCATGCGGCACGTCACGCCGAAGGCCTCGGACGGCTCCGTCGCGCTCGGCTCCGGCCGGTCGGGGTCGGGGCCGGACAGCGCGCTGCCCGCGAAGTGACGCGTGCCGTACTGCAGGTCCGGCAACACCAGCGGCGGCGGTTCGTTCTTCGAACCCGACGACCCGCAACCGACCACGGTGAACACGAAACAGGCCGCGTACGCGGCCGCCTGGAATCTCGTCCGATGCACTTCCCCGCTCCTCCCTGGGACGCCCGGCGCTCGGGCGGGCGACCACTCTACCCCAATCGGCGACGGGCGTCCGTGGGGGCGGGAGGGGAACCGGGCGCGCGTCCCGGAGGTGCGATCGGCGACGGCCCGCCGCGCCGTCCCGATGCAGCGGCCCGATGCAGCGGCCCGATGCAGCGGCCTAGTGCAGCGGACGGAACTCGCCGCCGCGGAACTCGACCAGGTGGACGGCGTCCGAGCCGTCGTGGTCGCCCGCGCCGAAGCGCAGCGGGAGGCCGCCCAGGTCGAACGTGCCGATCTGCTCGAGCGTGTCCAGGAACTCCGCGCGCGAGGGGTCGGGGTCGGTGCTCTCCAGCACCTGGCAGACGAGCTCGCCGGCGACGTAGCCCTCCAGCGCGACCCATCCGATGCGCTCCTCCTCGCCCAGGCTCTGCATGTCGCGGCGGAAGCGCCGGACCAGCTCCAGGCTCTCGTCGGTCGGCAGCGGCACGACGCGCGTGAACACCACGCCGTCGGCGTCGCGGCCCAGGCGCGCGGTCACCATCTCGGCGTCGGCCGACGAGTCCGCGCACAGCAGCGCGTCCTGCAGCCGGATCGTCCGTCGCGCCGAGCGGGCGAAGGCGGTCGTCGCGCGCGACGACGCCACCATCACGATCGCCTCGGGCTCCGCGTCGCCGATGCTGGCCAGGGCCTCGATGACGGACGCGGTGTTGCGCTGCACCTTGCCCTCGGCGGCCAGCGTCAGGCCGCGCACGCGCAGCGCCTGCTCGAGCGCCGTGCGGCACATGCGCCCGTAGTCGTTCGTCTCGTAGAAGCAGGCGATCTCGGTCAGGCCGCGCCGGTCGACCAGCCACTGGGCCAGGCGCTCCATCTCCGCGCCGCAGTCGGGGCGCAGGCGCACGACGTTCTGCAAGTCGGGGCGGTACAGGTACGACGCGCCGCTGGCCGGGCCGACGAGCGGCACGCCGGCGGCTTCGGTCTCGCGCGCGACGGAACGGTTGGAGGGCGCGCCGAGGCCGCCGAACATCAGCAGCACGTCCTGGGCGCCGATCAGGTCGCGGGCCGCCTCGGTCGCGCGGCCGGGGTGGTACGCGTCGTTGCGCGTCTCCAGCACCAGGCGCAAGCCGTGGATGCCGCCCAGTCGGTTGCGGCGGTCCAGGGCGGCGCGCACGCCGGCGGACAGCGCGCGGCCCTGCTCGTCGTACGGGCCGGCGAGCGAGACGGCCTGGCCGAAGCGCACCTCGGTCGCTGCCGCTTCCTTCGCGGCGCCGCGGCCGCTCAGCGCGAGCGGCACGGACACGGAGAGGGCGGCCAGGCCGGTCCAGAGCAGGAGTCGTCTACGTCTGCGCACGTCGGGTTCGGGGGGCGGGGAGAGGAGGGCCCCCGAACCACATCGACCCGCCCCCGCGCCCGACTGGAGTCGAGCGCGGGGGCGGGTCGTCGAAGCGCGGCTCCGGCGTGCGGAGCGCGGTCGCGGCGCGCCTCAGCGGGCGCGGCGGACGGCGGCGCCGGTGCCGAGGTACCAGCCGCCCCAGCCGTTGCCGATGCCGCTGACCGCGGCGGCGTCCTCGATGCGCGCCTTCATGGAGATCGCCTCGCGGTTGCCCGGGTCGACGAGCAGGGCCTCGTTGACGGCGTTCAGCGCCTTGTTGAACGAGGTGCGGCTCATCGCGATGCCCGCCAGGTTCAGGTTGGCCGTGACCATGATGTCGACGAGTTGCTTGTCCAGCGAACGCGCGGCCTCGGGCAGGCCCGTCATGTCGTCGTTCTTCTTCAGCGTCGAGTCGATGTCCTTGCGGCCGCGCTCGCCTTCCTGGAAGGAGCGCTCGAAGTGGCGCGTGGCCGTCGACGAGCCCGCCGACGCGACCATGCCCTTGCGGTTCTCCTCGACGGCGCGGTTGTAGCGGCGTTGCGGGCTGCGCAGCGCCTTCTCGATCGCGCTGGCGTTCTCGGACGGCGACGAGGCCTCGGCGGCTTCGCGTTGCGACTGCGCGCGCGCGGCGAGGTCGCCCATCATCTGGCGCGCCGTGTCCGCGGCCGGCTCGTTCGGCAGCTCGTTGATGATGCGGGACAGCTGCTTCTCCGCCTCGCGCTCGTCACCCTTCCGCAGCGCCTCTTGCGCGCGCTTCAGCAGGTCGGCCGACGCGACGTCGCGCAGCTTCTGCACCTCGGGCTCGAGCTGCGAGCGGATCTCGGGGTCGGCCTTCAGCGCTTCCTGGTAGTGCGTCTTGGAGTAGGCGTACAGGCCGTGGTCGCGCGTGTAGTTGCCGAGCTCCATCAGCGCCTTCGCGTCCGACTTCGACGTGCGACCCTTCATCAGGCGGTAGACCGAGCGCGGCGCCAGGTCGTCGTACGCGATCGTCTGCGTGGAGCCGTTCGACAGCTCCAGGTCGATCGACAGGCCGTCGTCCTCGCGCAGGATGCCGCGCACGGAGCTGCCGTCGGCCAGCAGCAGGTTCTGCGGGCGACCGAGCTCGCGGCTGGACGCGTCGCCGCCGAAGCTGACCGAGGTCGTCTTCGCGCCGCTGGCGTACAGCGCGCCGCACGCGCAGTGCGGGTTGTCCGAGTTGCCCTCGCCCGACGCGCACGAGGCCATGGGGCAGCCGTAGAGGTCCGCGACGGGGTCGCCGCACAGGCACTGCGACTGGCTGGTCGAGGAGGCCGCGGACGTGCCGGCGGCGGCGTTCGAGTTCGAGTCGTTCGACTTGCACGCGCTCGCGCAGAGCAGCAGCGCGGCGGTCACGCAGGAGAGGAAGCGGTTCATGATTCTCTGGTCCCTGAGGGTGTGGGAAGGCCGGCGCGGAGTCCGTCGGGCTCGGCGACGATACCGCGTGGTCCGCTGGCCCGCGAGGCTCAACTGTGCTACAGCCTGGGCCGGCCGCCCGGCGGGCTGCCGACCTCCTTCGCGCCGCGCATCGAGAGCGTCGGTATCGCTATCTACGGGGGCGCGCGAACCAACCGTTCCTCGACTTCGGAGAGATTCCATGCGTCTCGTCCTCTCGATCGCCCTCTGCTGCCTCGCCGCCTGCTCGGCTCCCTCCCGCTTCCAGGTCGAGGACCGGGGCGAGGCGCCGCGGCTGGACCGCGTGTTCGACCGCGTCCACGCGTCGGTCGTGACGATCCGCACGGTCGGCAAGTCGACCGAGACCGATCGGTTCGGGCGGTTGGCGTCGGCTTCCGGGGTCGGATCCGGCGTGCTGATCTCGGACGACGGGCGCATCCTGACGGCCGCGCACGTCGTGCAGACCGCCGACAAGGTCCAGGTCGAGTTCCCCGGCGGCGAGACCGTGCCCGCGCGCGTCCTGTCCTCGCTGCCCGCCGTCGACCTGGCGATGATCCAGCTCACGGAAGCCGCGCCGGAGGACGCGTCGATCGCGACGCTGGGCGACTCGGACCCGATGCGCGTCGGCGCGCAGGTGTTCGTCGTGGGCGCGCCGCTCGGCATCTCGCACACGCTGACCGTCGGCCACCTCAGCGCGCGCCGCGCGAAGTCGGTGTCGCCCGGCGGCGACGTCACGGTCGAGCTGTTCCAGACGGACGCGTCGATCAACCCCGGCAACTCGGGCGGTCCGATGTTCAACCTGGACGGCGAGGTGATCGGCGTGGTCAGCCACATCGTCACCGAGACCGGCGGCAGCGCGGGGCTCGGCTTCGCCGTGACGTCGAACGTCGCGCGCACCTTCATGATCGACAAGCACGCGTTCTGGTCCGGCATGGACGACGTCACGCTGTCCGGCGAGCTGGCCGCGGCGTTCAACCTGCCGGGCGGGCGCACGGGGAAGTTGATCCAGCGCGTCGCGAAGGACTCGCCCGCCGACCGCCTGGGCCTGCGCGGCGGCACGATCCCCGTGCAGCTGGGCGGTCAGCAGTTCCTGATCGGCGGCGACGTGATGCTCGAGGTGATGGGGCACGACGTGGGCGACCCCTCCGCGCAGCAGGCCATCCGCGACGCGGTCGAGGCGCTGCGCCCCGGCGACATGGTCGGCGTGACGGTGCTGCGCGGCGGCGAGGTGATCTCGCTGCAACAGCCGTACGAAGCGCTGCGCGACTGACCCGACGACCGAGGAGGCCAGCAGAGCCGCGCCTCACGGCAGCGGAGGAGACTTCGGTGTCGGTAGGTGCTCGTGGCGGACGACCAGGGCGACGACAGTTCGTTGCACGTATCTCTTCGTCGTCGAACCAGGGCGGCTCACCGGGCCGCTGCGGTGCCGACCGAACGAGTGACTGCGACCGCCCGCGCGGCTCGTTGCGGTAACGGCGTCATACACGGCCGGGGAACGTGGAAGGCAAGTCCCCAGACGGAACGCAGGCCGGGCCTGCACACGGTCTGAGTATGGGGCTCGGCCTCAATGGGATCCGAGGGAACGGGAGCGGCGCAGGCCCACGGGGCACCCCAGTCCAGGAGAGAGCGGGTATCCTGGAGTCCGGCGCATTCGGCGCGGCTCACGCTCGCCGCTCTCCACATCCTCCCGATCGAGGTCTCTTCATGCTCGCGATCTTCCCGCGCACCATCGCCGCCGCGTTCCTCTTGGCTTCCACCTCCATCGCGGGCTCCGGCGGTTGCGAGCCGGACTGGATACCCTCCTTCGGAGGAGCACCGTCGGACGAGGACGTCACCTATGCGTTGACGAGCTACGACGACGGTCACGGTGCGGCGCTGTACGTGGGCGGGGAGTTCCCGGACGCGAACGGACTCCGGGACGATGCCGTCGCGCAGTGGGACGGCTCGAGCTGGGGGCCGTTGGCCGAGGTCTCCGGCGGTCCCGTGCACGCCCTGACCGTGTTCGACGACGGGACCGGCCCGGCCCTCTACGCCGGCGGCGACTTCACGCACGCAGGCGGCGCGCCGATGAACGGCGTCGCGAAGTGGGACGGCTCCACCTGGACGTCGCTCGACGGCGGCACGAACAGGGTGGTCCGTGCTTTCGCCGTGTACGACGACGGCACGGGCGCCGCGCTCTACGCCGGCGGCGACTTCACGCTGGCCGGAGGGACGACCGTGAACCGGATCGCGAAGTGGACCGGCTCGAGCTGGCAAGCGCTCGGCGCCGGAACCACGGGCGCCGTGAAAGCACTCGCCGTGTTCGACGACGGCGCCGGATCCAAGCTCTTCGCCGCGGGCGCGTTCTCGAACGCCGGCGGGGGACCGGCGAGCGGGATCGCGAGCTGGAACGGCGCGAGCTGGTCGCCGGTGGGCGGCGGGCTGAACGGCCAAGCTCGCGCGCTCGCGCTCTTCGACGACGGCGGCGGTGAAGCGCTCTACGTTGGCGGTTCGTTCTCGCAGGCCGGCGGCTCCGCGGCGGCGCGCGTCGCGCGCTGGGACGGCGCGAGCTGGCAAGCGCTCGGCGCCGGCACGGATGCCTCGGTCCACGCCCTGGCGGTCCACGACGACGGGAACGGCGACGCTCTCTACGCCGGAGGCGCATTCACCTCGGCCGGGGGATCGAGCGCGAACCGCGTCGCCGCGTGGGACGGCTCGACGTGGTCGCCCTCGGGGTCGGGCACCGACGGCGTCGTCCACGCCCTCGCCGTCTTCGACGACGGCGCGGGAGCGGCGTTGTACGTCGGCGGAGAGTTCGCGACAGCCGGAGGGCAACCCGCCTCCCGCGTCGCGCGCTGGAACGGCTCGGCCTGGTCGCCGCTGGTCGGGCCCGGCGGCCTCTCCGGGTCGGTCCACGACACCGCGGTGTTCGACGACGGCTGCGGGCCGGCACTCTTCGTCGCGGGCCGCTTCGAGACTGCGGACGGCCTGACGGTGAGGAACATCGCGAAGTGGGACGGGGTCGCCTGGTCGGCGCTCGACAACGGCCTGGATCGGGGAGCGTTCGCGCTCACGGTGTTCGACGACGGGACGGGCGAGGCCCTCTACGTGGGCGGGGGGTTCCTCCACGCCAGCGGGCACCAGGTGAACGGTATCGCGCGGTGGGACGGCACGAGCTGGTCGCCGCTCGGCGCGGGACTCGCCGACCAAGGCGGCCTTGGATCTGTATTGACGCTCTGCGTCTTCGACGACGGGAGCGGTCCCGCGTTGTACGCCGGGGGGAGATTCACCTCGGCAGGCACGACCCCCGCGAACTATATCGCGAAGTGGGACGGCTCGAGCTGGTCGTCGCTCGGCCAAGGTGTGAGTGACGGAGCGGTCTCGTACCCGTTCGTATTTGCGCTGGCCGTCCACGAAGACGGCAGCGGACCGGGGCTCTTCGTGGGAGGCGACTTCACGACGGCGGGGACGACCTCCGCAGCCAACATCGCGAAGTGGAACGGCTCGAGCTGGTCGGACGTCGGCGGCGGCGTGGATCGCGAGGTCCGCGCTCTAGCCGTCCACGACGACGGCAACGGTTCCGCGCTCTACGCGGGCGGCCAGTTCGATACGGCCGGCGGCGTCGCGGCGAGCCGGGTCGCGCGATGGAACGGCACGGCGTGGTCCGCCCTGGGTGCGGGCGTCGGCGCGAACTATATGTGGAGCACGGCTTTGACGCTCGAGTCCTTCGACGCCGGCGGGGGGAGCGCGCTGTACGTCGGCGGGAACTTCACCGAGGCGGGCGGCGCGCCGGCGAAGTACGCCGCGAGCTGGGACGGTGCGAGCTGGGAGACGATGAACGGGGGCGTGGACCGCTACCCGCTCGGCGATCCTTGGGTCAGCACGATGCGCGCGCACGATTTGGGGACGGGGCCCGCGCTCTGGGTGGGCGGCTTCTTCTCGCACACGGTCGGTTCCTACGGGGCGAACCTCACTCGCTGGGGATGCGCGGACGCGGGCGCCACGGCGGGCGGCGTCGGAACGGCCTTCTGCTTCGGCGACGGCGGCACGACTGCTTGTCCCTGCGGCAACGAGTCGGCGGCCGGTGCCGGGGAAGGCTGCCTCGGATCGCTCGGCCACGGCTCGATCCTGACGGCGGAGGGTTCGACCGGGGTCGCGGCGGATGATCTCGTCTTCCGCGTGACGCAGGCGCGGGCGCTTCAACCCGGCGTGCTCGTCCAGGGCGCAACGACGATCAGCGTCCCGTTCAAGGACGGCGTCCTCTGCGTCGGGGCCCCCACCGAGCGCATCGAAGTCGTCTTCACGAGCGACTGCGGCGGTGCCGTGACGGTCGACTCGATCGCGACTGCGGGCGCCGTCGGCCCGGGCGACACGCGCTGGTACCAGATGTGGACGCGTGACCCGGGCGGCGTCTCGCCCTGCGGAACGGGCTCGAACGTCTCGAGCGGCGTCGAGGTCACCTTCACGCCCTGACAAGGAGGCCCTCTTGACGTGAGGGCCTCCATGTCAGTCGTCGCGCTCGTCGCGCAACTCGCGCAGCGCGGCGAGCAGCTCGTCGTTGCGGAACGGCTTCTCCAGCAGCTTCCACCGGTCGCCGAACCAGTGCTCCAGCTCGGTGCGGCTGCCCGCCGCGCCGGTCGTGAACAGCGCCGGCGTCCCGGGGAACTCCTCGCGCCAGCGCGCGACGAACTCGGGGCCGCTCATCGCCGGCATCAGCACGTCGGAGACGATCAGCGACACGGCGCGCCGGTCCTCCGGCGGCATCTCGAGCGCCTCGGCCGGGCAGGTGACCGCGTGCACCTCGTAGCCGTGCGAGCGCAGGAAGCGCGCGACGAAGTTCCGCAGCACGTCGTGGTCGTCGACCAGCAGGACGAGCTCACCGTCGCCCTGGCTGCGGGCCTCGGCGCGCGACTCGCGCAAGGGGCGCGGCCCGCCGTGCGCGGGCTGCAACCACATCGTCACCGCCGCGCCGTCGGGGACCGGCTCGACGTCCAGCCACGCGCCCGCGCCGGCGGCGACCGCGCGCGCCAGCTCCAGGCCGGGCCCGCCGGGCGCCACGCCGCGGACCGCGTCGTGGCGGCCCAGCACGCGCAGGCGCACGAGCTGTCGCTCGTCCACCTCGCTGGCCTGCACGCGGATGCGCGCGTCGACGGGCAGCGCGGCGCGCACGGACAGCAGCATGCCGATCAGCGCCTGCTCGAGCTGCCGCGGATCGGCGGTGACGCGCGGCGTGTCGGGCACGACCTCCAGCGTCAGCTGCGTCGAGGGGTCGAGCAAGCGCCGCAGCGTCCCGATCGTGCGGTTCAGGATCGGAGCGATGTCGCAGGCCTGCAGCTCGGGCTCGCGCTCGTACGACAGCGCGGCGAGCTGCTGGCCCAGCGCTGCGGCGCTGCGCGCGGCGGCGTGGATCTCCTCGAGGTGCGGCGTGGGGTCGCCCTGCCGCGCCTGCTGCATCGCGAGCTCCGCGCTGCCCAGCATGACCGTCAACAGGTTGTGGTAGTCGTGCGCGATGCCTTCGACGAGCAGGCCGGCGGTCTGCAGCCGGCGGGCTTCGGGCGTCGATCCGTCGCCGACGCGAATCGCCAGCCAGGTCGTCCCGCCCTCGCCGTCGAAGGCGCGCACGGCGTCCTCCGAACCGAGCAACGCGAGCAGCGCGTCGGGGTCGTCGCCGAAGGCCTCGGCCAGCCCGCCGCCCGTGCGGTCGACGCCGAAGTCCTCGAGCGCGCGGCGTCCGGCGGCGTTCGCGAACGCGATGCGTCCGCCGCGCAGCGCGTGGCGTAGGAGGTCGCGGAGCGGGGCGCCGGCCGGCGCGGGCTCGGCCAGACGCACCGCCAGGAGCGGCTCGCGAGCCAGCTCCAAGAGCGCCGCGAGGGCGGCGCGATCCGTCTGCGGGGAGGTGTCCATCGGGGCTGGCGCGCGCGCGGCGCACACGCGACCATGGTCCGCGAGGCCTCGCGCGGCGGCAAGCCGAATCGCCGCGTCGGTTCGCTCACGAGCGAGTCGTCACGGAGCCGCCTCCTCTACGCAAGGGGCGGCTCGCGACCCGATCCAAGGAACCTCGACATGTGGAGACCGATCCTCCTCACCGCCCTCCTCGCCGCTTGCAGCAGCTCCACCGAGAACGCCGCGTCGACCGAGGGCGCCGCCGAACCGGCTCGAACCGAGACACCGATGACCACCGAACCCCGCCCCGACTCCGACGCGAGCCCGGACGCCCGTGACGAAGCGGCCGTCGCCACCTTCGGCGCCGGCTGCTTCTGGTGCGTCGAAGCCGTCCTGGAACAGCTGGATGGAGTGCACGCCGTCGTCTCCGGCTACATGGGCGGCGAGGTCGACGACCCGACCTACAAGCAGGTGTGCAGCGGGTCCACCGGACACGCCGAGGTCGTGCAGGTCGAGTACGACCCGAACGTGATCTCCTACGACGAGCTCCTGTCGTGGTTCTGGCGCCTGCACGACCCGACGACCTTGAACCGCCAGGGCAACGACCTCGGCACGCAGTACCGCTCGGTGATCTTCTTCCACGACGCCGACCAGGAGCGCCTGGCGCGCGCCTCGAAGCAGGCCGAGAACGAGTCGGGCCGCCACTACGGCCCGATCGTCACCGAGATCAGCGCGGCCTCGACCTTCTACCCGGCCGAGGACTACCACCAGGACTACTACCGCGCGAACGCGTCGCAGGGGTACTGCCGGATGGTCATCGCGCCCAAGCTCGACAAGCTGGGACTGGAGAAATAGCACCGGAGCCCGGCTCCGTCTTCCACCGGCGACACGACCTCAATCCACGCGCGCGACCACCCGCAACGCCCGATACAGCGCCCGCGCCAACCCCCGCTCCGGGTCCATCAGCGCCGTCGCCCGGTACCGACCCGCCCGGTGCAGCCAGTAGTCGACGACGCAGTCCTCCACGGCGTCCCGCACCGAGTACCCGCCGCCCCCCGCGGCGATCCGCTCCAGCAGGCGCAGGAAGCCGACGCGCTTCATCGCGTCCATCCAGCGGAACATGCCGTCGCCCGCGCCCGGGGCGCCGGCCACCGCGCGCTCGACGGCGGACATCTCGCAGCGCACGTCGTCCAGCGCGAAGCCCGCCAGCGCGCCGTCCTCGACGACCGCGGCCAGGCGGCGCAGTCCCGCGGGGCTCGACGACTCGCCGCCGTTGGTGACCGCCGTCCACCCGGGCGCGCGCAGCTCCAGCCGCCCGCGCGCGTAGTCGCGCGGCTCGACCGCCGTGTAGCTCGCGCCGTTCGCGAAGCGCACCTCGCGACCGTTCGGCGTCCGGCGCGCGCTCGCGACGCGGTCGCCGCCGAGCACCGTCCGCGCCATCGCGACGCCGTGGTAGGCGTAGGCGCAGCGGTCGAACACGGCGCTGCGCGCGCGGTCCTCCAGCGCCAGGACCGGGTCCCAGCACGGCAACGTCGCGCAGTCCTCGGCGACCCACGTCGCGTGGAAGGCGTCCAGCCGCGACAGGTGGCCGAGGTGCTTGAACAGCATCACGGGCGTCTCGATCAGGAGCGCGCAGCCCGCCGGAGCGAGCTCGGCGACGCGCGCGACCACCGACGGCACGGCGGGCTTCGAGACGACCAGGTAGACGAGCTCGGTGCCTGCCAGGTCGGCCCGGGTCAGCGCGTCGAGCGCGCGCACGTCGTGGCGCGCGCCGCCGGCCTCGATCGTCTTCGCGCGGCGCGAGGCGACGCCCGCCAGTTCCCACGTCGACTGCGCGGCGAAGACCGGCAGCGCCGTCTCGACCACGCGCTTGCCCGAACCGACGATCCAGGCGCGCTTCATCGGTCCACCTCCTCGCGCGCGGCGGCGTCCGGGCGCAGCGCGCGCTCCAGGTGCTGCGCCAGTCGGATCGACAGCGCGACGATCGTGAACGTCGGATTCGCGCAGCCGCTGGTGGGGAAGACCGACGCGCCGGCGCAGTAGAGGTTGCTCACGCCGTGCACGCGGAGGTCGGCGTCCACGACCGACGCGCGCGGGTCGTCGCCCATGCGCGTCGTGCCCATGTGGTGCGACGCGTCCTGGTCGATCGGCCACGGGTCGGCGGTCGCGAGGTCCGTGCGCAGCTCGCCGACGCCCTGCGCGGCCAGCTCGTCGCGCAGCGCCTCGTGCAGCTCGACCAGCGACCGCCGGTCCAGCTCCGTCGGCGCGTGCTCGACGCGCGGCATTGGGGTGCCGTGCGCGTCGACGCGGTCCGACAGCACGACGCGGTTGTCGGCGTGCGGTTGCATCTCCATGAAGTTGCGCAGGCGCACCCGGCGCACGGGCGTGCGCGCGCGCGAGACCACGCGGTGGTAGGCGTAGGCACAGACCGCCGGCGCGTCGCGAACGATCCACCACAGCATGCGCAGGTAGTCGCCGGCGCCCTTGCGCGCGTTCTGCATGTCCGAGTCGTCGCCGGTCTCGGCGTAGTCGCGCAGCGGCACGACCTCGTCCTTGTGGCGGCGCTTCCAGGCGCGCAGCAGGAAGGCGGAGTGCTTGACCAGCCAGACGAGCGACTCGACGCCGTCGCTGCCGGACCACGGGAACAGCGGTTCGAAGCGCACGTAGCTGTTCAGCACGCGGCGCTCGGTCTGGCGGTCCTCGCGGAAGCGGATCCCCGCGTACCCCGCGAAGTCGCCCGACAGGCAGCCGAAGTAGTACGGCAGCTCGTCCACCGGGCGCGCCAGGTGCAGGATGCCGTGGTAGTTCTTCGGGTGGTTCATGAAGCACCGCCCGACCTGGTCGTGCGCGTTGCCCAGGCCGGCGGCGTCGCGGTCGCGCGACAGCAGCAGGAGGCGCGCGTTCTCGATGCCGCCCGTCGCCAGCACGAACGCGCGCGCCGTCACGCGCTCCTCGCGGCCGCCGGACCCGCGCACGCGCGCCGCGGTCACGGCGTCGCCGTCCGCGTGCAGCTCGACGACGCTGGCGTCGACGTAGACGTCCACGTCGTCGCGGTCGAAGGTCGCGCGCTGTTCCTTGCCGAAGTCCTGCGGCGGCTCGGCGGCCAGGAAGACCTTCTCCTCCAGCTCACGCCACTCGAGCCGCAGCTCGGCGCCCGCGCGCAGCTCGGGGATGCCGCGCGTGGTGAAGCGGTCGGCCGCGGGGAAGCGGTAGCGCTCGGCGGCCGCGGCGTAGTAGGGGCGCAGCTCGTCGCCGTCGATCGGCCAGCCGGATCCAGGCACCCAGTCCCGGCGCCGGAAGTCGATCGGGTCGAGCGGGCTGGACAGCCCGGCCCAGGAGGTCGAGGCGCCGCCCAACACGCGCTCGCGCGAGTAGTCCTTCACGTGGACGCCGACGCTCTCGACCTGCTTCAGCGCGTCGGCGTGCGCGGTGCGCCGCGGCCGTCCGCTCTCGAGCACGGCGATCGACAGCCCGCGACCCGCGAGCTCGGCGACGACGGTGGCGCCCGCGGGCCCGCTGCCCACGACGACCACGTCGTATCGCGCGTCCGCGCGCGCGCCGTCCCGCTCGAAGTCCCGGATCATCGTGGCGGAGGCTACCGGAGCGCGACGCGCGAGGGGAGCGTCGCGACGGATGGAAGTGCGGTCGGGCGTACGGCGCGCGCTGCTAGACTCCGGCGATGGACGCTCGCCTCGCCGTGTTCGCCGTCGGCGGCGCGCTGCTCGTGCCGCCCGCCCCGGCGGCCCAGGACGCCGCCGAATCGCCCACGGAACCGCCGGTCGCGACCGCGCGACCGGCGGCGCGCGAGCGCAGCATCCACATCGACCCGACCGACGGGATGTTCGACGTCACCGCGTGGTTGCTGCAGGCGCGCGGCTTCTTCCCGGTGCCCGTCGTCATCACCGAGCCGGCGCTCGGCGGCTTCGGCCTGGGCGCGGGCCTGGTCTTCCTGCACGGCACGCCGGCCCAGGTGGAGGACCCGTGGCACACGGACATGAAGGGCCAGCGCGTGCTGCCGCCCAGCGTCTCGGTGGTCTTCGGCGGCTACACGGCGAACGACTCGTGGTTCGCGGGGGGCGGCCACTTCGGCTCCTACTACGAGGACCGCGTCCGCTACAAGGGCGCCGCCGGCTACGCGAACGTGAACCTCGACTACTACGTCGGCGGCACGGGCTTCGCGTATCAGATCGACGGCGCGTTCCTCTTGCAGAGCTTGACGTTCCGCGCGGGCGAGACGGGCTTCTTCGTCGGGCCGCGCTACACGCTGTTCGCGAACGACGTCACGCTGCGGGAGGACGGCGGTGTGATCTCGCCGGTCCAGCTGGACTCGACGAATGCCGCGCTGGGCCTCGAGGCGGGCTACGACACGCGCGACTCGATCTTCACGCCGAACCGCGGCGTGAACGCGAGCCTGGTGGTGAACCGCTTCGACGAGGCGTTCGGCGGCGACTTCGATTACTGGGACGCACGGATCGACGTGCAGTCGTGGCACCCGTTGCGCGAAGACCTCGTGTTGGGCGTGCGCGCTCTCGGCGAGGTGATGGACCCCGAGGGGCCGTTCTACGCGCAACCCGCGGTCCTGTTGCGCGGCGTTCCGCGCCAGCGCTACCAGGGCGACGAGATGTACACGCTGGACACCGAGCTGCGCTGGGACTTCACCGAGCGCTGGAGCGCGGTGGGCTTCGTGGGCGTCGGCGGCGCGAGCTCGGACAGCCCGCTGCGCCCGGACTACTCCGACGTCGTCGCCGGCGGCGCGGGCTTCCGCTACCTCGTCGGCCGGCCGATCAGCGCGCGCGCCGGCGTCGACGTGGGTGTCGGTCCGGAGGGGCCGGCCGTCTACATCCAGTTCGGCACTGGGTGGTAGCGGGCGCGCTCAGCGCGCCGCCGCCCCGGACTCCCAGCGGTGCGTCACGCGCACCGGGACGTCCGGGCCGAATTCCTCGCCGGCCGCCTCGGTCAGCGACGCGATCGTGCCAGCCCCCGGGCGCCGCGGCCCGCCGACCTCGATCACGAGGACGCGTGCGCCGTCGCCGAGGTCGAAGGACGCGTCGATGAGCCGCTGGTCGTCGTCGAGACGCTCGGCGAAGCGCTCCGCGATGGGGCCCGAGACCTCGTTCGGCGCCAGGTACTGCGGCCGCGCGATCGCCAGGTACAGGCCGAGGGCCGTCAGCGTGAAGATGAACGCCGCGCCGACGCGCCGCGTGCCGGCGCTGCCCTCCTTCACGTCGCGGATGCCGACGGCCCACAGCGCGAAGGTCGTCGCCAGCACGATCGCGACCGCGTTGATCAGGAACAGCAGCACGGCGCCGCCCGCCAGGTCGAAGTCGCCGACGGACAGCGCGAGCCCCGCCGTCGCGATGGGCGGCACCAACGCGGCCGCGATCGCCACGCCGGGCAGCGCGGCGATCAGGCTCGGGCGCGACGAGGTGTAGGCGCCCGCCAGGCCGGCGGCGAAGGCGATCGTCAGGTCCAGCAGTTGCGGCCAGTCGCGCGCGACCATCTCCGGCGTCGGCGTCACGAAGCGGAACGTGGCCATGCCCGACAGGAACCCGATGCCGAGCGCCAGGATGAAGCCGAGCGTCACCGTGCGGCTGGCCAGGCGCAGGAGCTGCGGGTTGCCTTGCACCATCGCGAGGCCCATCCCGAGCAGCGGCGTCATCAGGGGCGCGACGAGCATCGCGCCGATGATCACGGCCGCCGAGTTCTCGATCAGGCCCGCGCTGGCGATCAGCGTGGCGAGCCCCATCAGCGCCAGGAAGTCGAAGTCCCACGCCGAGTTCGACTGCACGCGCTCGAACAGGTCGATGCGCGCGTCGCGCTCCAGCTGCGGCACCGTGCGTTGCAGGTAGGACTCCAGCCAGCGCCTCGCGCGGCTCTGCAGGGGCACGGCGGCGCGCACGAACGCGACGGTGTGCTGCTCGTTCGCCTTCAACAGGCGTTGCGCGACCGTCCCGCGCAGGCGCTGGCCGATGGCGCCGCGCTTCGAGACGCCCATCAGCACCAGGCCGGGGCGGCGCTCGTCGCACTCCTCGAGGATGCCGACGTGCACCTGGTCGTGCACGCGGACGGCGCGCTGCGCGCGGCTCGCGTCGTCGTCGAGTGCGCGCTGCACGATGCGCGACAGGATGCGCGCGCCGACCTGTCCGGCCTCGCGACCGATCGGCGGTTCGACGAGCAGCGCGGTGAACTGGCTGTCCTCCGGCGTCAGGTCGCGCGCCATTCGCAGCGCCGCGGAACCGTGTGGGCCGCGCGCGCTGGGCACCAGGACGTGGTCGTTGTCGGGCACGTCACGGCCGGCGCGCAGCAGCACGACCTCGCAGGGCACGTGCCGCATCATGCGGCGGCGGCGCTCGCTGGACTCGGCTTCCTCGCGTTCCAGCTGCAGCTGCGTGCCGACGAACAGCACGGGCTTGCACTCGCGCAGGCGCGTCAGCAACTCCTGCATCGCCGACTTGCCGGGCAGGACGTAACCGCGCGCGGTGAGCGGCGGCGCTTCGTCCTCCGGGCCGTCCGCGCCTTCCGCGGCGTCCGGCTTCGCGCCTTCGCTGCCGTCGCCGTCCTGTTGTTCCTTCGCCGGCACCCAGCCCGGCAACCACAGGTCGAGCTGGTCGGCCAGCTCCTTGCCCGGCCCCTCCTCCGCGCGCAGGTCGAGGCGCTTCACCTCCTGGTCGGCCTTGGCCTCCGAGCGCAGGAAGATGTGCAACTCGTCCCCGCGCTTCGCGGCGATGCGCAGGGCCCAGGGCAGTTGCAGGTCGATGCGGGACGTGGAGTCGACGTACAGGAGGACGGCGGTCATCGCGGCCCATTGGACCAAACGGCGGGGGGGCGGGGCGAGCGCGCCCACCGGCGCGGGGGCTGGCGCGGACGGCGGCGACCTGCGACAGTCCTCGCGGGGAGCACGTGGTGCAGCGGCAGTATCGAACCGACTACTGGGGCGACGCGGAAGCGCGCGCCGTCTTCCGCGCCTGGCTGCGCGGGATGCACGGCTTGGACCTGACGGAGTGGGACGAGCGCGGGTGCTGGCCCGACCACTACCGGCCGTTCACCTGGTTCGGCGCGGACGGACGCATCCTGTCCAGCGTGCAGGTCTACTCGCTGCAACTCGTGGTCGCGGGGGCGCCGCTGCGCGCGGCGCAGCTGTCCGGCGTGGGCACCGACCCGGCGTACCGGCGGCGCGGCTGGAACCGCGAGCTGACCGAGCGCGCGCTCGAGTGGGCCGCGCCCGACCACGACTGGGTCTTCTTGTTCGCCGACGAGGACGCCGTGCCGTACTACCGCGCGCTGGGCTTCGAGCCCGCGCGGGAACGCGCGCCCGTCCTCGACGTGGGGACGCGCGCGTCCGGCGACCCGGGCCGCGCGCTCGACCTGGGCCGCGCGGACGACTGGGACTTCCTCGCGCGCCGCGCGCGCGACCGCACGCCGGTGTCGGAGGTCTGCGGCGTGCTCGACGCCGAGCTGTTCCTGTGCCACGCGCTGAACTCCTCCGCGACCCTGCACCACCACGAGGAGCTCGACCTCGTGCTGTTCGCCGAGCGCGACGGCGGCCGCTTCGTCGTGCACGACGTCCTGGGCGGCGCGTTCCCGTCGATCGACGAGTTCGTCGCGCGCGCGGTGCCGGACGGCGCGCGCGAGGTCGCTTTCTCGTTCGTTCCGGACCGCTTCGGACTGGGCGCGGACGACGTGCGCTGGGAACCGGTGCCGGACTCCGGATTGCACACGCTGGGCGGCTCGCCGTTCGGCGATCGACCCTTCCTGATGCCGCGGACGGCGCACGCCTGACCGCGGACGAACCACCGACGAGATCCAACCCGTGTTCCGACTCCACTCGCTCGCCCCCGCGCTGCTCGCCGTCCTCGTCGCGTCCGCCGCGCTCGCGACGCGCGACGAACCCTCGACCAAGGACGTGAAGTCCTGGATCGAGGAGTACGTGGCGCTGGAGGGGCGCGACGCCGAGGGCATGGCGCGCCAGGACGAGCTCCTCGCGCTCCTCGCCGACGTGCCGCCGCTGGACGACCGCGCGATCAAGTCGTGGTCGAAGGAGATCGTGAAGCGCTGGGGCAAGGGCCCGAAGCTCGAGAAGAAGGGCGGCCGCCACTGGTTCTGGGAGGACGCGAACCGCGGCCTGTACATCGTCGCGGGCGAGACGCGGCGGCCGAAGGGCCTGTTCATCGGCATGCACGGCGGCGGCGAGGGCTCCGGCGACGCCGGCAACGCCGCGGGCTCTTGGGGGCACGCGGCGAGCGCGCACGACTGGGTCGGCATCTTCCCCGAGGTGCTCGAGAAGACCGAACGCGGCTGGACCGACGCGGGCACCGAGGAGTGGGTGATGGAGCTCGTCGAGCGCGCGTGCCGCACGTGGAAGATCGACCGCGACCGCGTCTACTTCGGCGGGCACTCGATGGGCGGCTACGGCACGTGGACGCTGGGCGGTCACCACGCCGACCGCGTCGCGGGTCTCACGCCCTCCGCCGGCGCGCCGACGCCGGTGCGCAACGCGGCGGGCGAGCTGATCGACGTCGAGGAGGGCGTCGTGCCCAACCTGCGCAACGTGCCGATCGTCATCTACCAGAGCGACGACGACCGCAACGTGCCGCCCGACGCGAACCGCGCGGCGGTGCAGGCGCTGGAGGCCGCGCGCGAGGAGTGGGGCGGCTACGACTTCACCTACTGGGAGGTCACCGGCCGCGGCCACGACCTGCCGCCCGGCGGCACGCCGGAGTTCGTGGGGCGCGTCGCCGACCGGGAGCGGAACGCGCGCCCCGACAAGGTCGTGTGGCAGCCCGCGCTGACGTGGAAGCGACAGTTCTACTGGCTGTGGTGGGACGCGCCGGTGCAGGGCGCGATCGTCGTCGCGGAGCTCGACCGCGAGGCCAACGCCGTGCGCGTCGAGTCGGAGGCGGACCTGTCGGGCCTGTCGGTGTTGCTGGACGACGAGCTGCTCGACCTGTCGCGCGAAGTGGTCGTGTTCGTGAACGGCGCCGAGGTCGCGCGCGAGGTGCCCGAGCGGCGCCTGGACGTGCTGCTCAGGACGAGCGGCGGCGTCGATCCCGGGCGCACCTACACGGCGCGCGTGCGCGTGGCGGACTAGCGCCGGGGCGCGCGCGGTTGGTTCCGCGCGCGGAACAGGCGCTTCCGTCATCGGAACGCCCGCGGGGTCGGGGAGGCCGCCGGCGGGTGCGAGAAGGCGGATCCCGCGGGTGGCACCGCGGTTGCGTTGCAGGCCGCGCGGCGCTCGCGGATCGGGCGCGCACCCGTGAACGCAACCCCGGAGGTCTCCCACCATGTTCCGACTCCGCTCGCTCCTGCCCCTCGGCCTCGCCCTGTTCCTGGGCGCGCCGCTCGCGCTGCCCCACGGCGGCACCTACACCGGCCCCGGCGACACCGTCCCGCCCGGAGGCGGCGGCGGCGGCGGAGGGGGCGCGCCGCCGACGCCCGGACCCGGCGGCGGCGGTCCGCCGACCACCGGCGGCGGCCCCGGACCCGGTCGGCCCACCGGCGGCCCCAGCCCGTCGCCGACCGGCGGCCCGCCCACCGGCGCGCCGAACACCGGCGGCGGCACGACGAACGACTGGACCGACTGGCAGTACTGGTGGGCCTTCAACCGCGCGCCCTACCTGGACCTCAAGGCGCGCATCCACAGCGGCGCGACGACCGGTGACGCGGGGTACTTCATCGGTCACGGTCAGGAGCGCCGGCGCGGCGTGACCTACGCGCCCGGCCGCGCGACGCTCGAGGAGAAGGTGCTCCCCGTGCTGCTGCGCGCGATCCGCGAGGAGACGAACAACGACGTCGTCACCGCCGCGATGATCGCCGCGGCGAAGATCGGCGACGCGGTGCGCGAGGACGGCACCAGCCCGATCCGCGAGGCGATCCGCACGCGCTTCACCGACTCCGTGCAGGAGATCCGCGAGACGGCCGTGTTGGCCCTGGGCATCCACGCGTCCCCGGGGTCGCTGAACGACCTGGTGGCGATCGCGACGGACTCGGCGGAGGGCCGCCGCCTGTCCGGCAAGCCGGAGTCGCCGGTGAACCAGCGCACGCGCGCGTTCGCGGTGTACGGCATGGGCCTGA
>JAUHYB010000021.1 GCA_030426745.1 bacterium | reverse complement strand
ACCGCGTCGTCGACGCGTCGGGCGCGGTGCTGTTCACCGGCGAGGAGATCCTCGACGGGCAACAGGTGTGGCAGAGCATCGGCGGCCAGCAGGTCGGGTCGGTGTGGGGCCACGGCGCGTACCAGGCGCCCGACTGGTCGGCCGACTGGCTGCACCGCGAGGCGCTGGCGCTGCTGGACGTCTGGAGCGTCGCGGAGTTCGGCGCCGCCTTCGACCAGCAGGACGCGGACACGCAGGGCATGCTGACCGCGCGTCTGCAGCGCGAGATGCGCGCGAACCACTTCGACGAGGCGTCAGGCACGCTCGCGATCAGTGACGCGCGCCGCGCCGCGATGGACCGCACGGCGGAGCACTACGCGATGCTGTTCGGCGGCCACGACGCGCTGTCGGGCCTGCGCGAGGACTACGCGCTGCACGACGACGCCGTCACCGACCCCGCGCGGATGGACGCCTTGAACGCGTTCTTCTTCTGGACGTCGTGGGCGTGCGTCACCGAGCGCCCGGGCGAGAGCTTCACCTACACGAACAACTGGCCGCACGACCCGCTGGTCGGCAACCACCCGACGGCGTCGAACATCCTGTGGTCGGTGCTGTCGATCGTGTTGCTGCTGGCGGGCGCCGCGGGCCTGGTGTGGTTCCACGAGTCGCGCCGCCGCGAGGAACCGATGAACGGCGTGCCCCAGCGCGACCCGCTGGGCGGCATGACGATCACGCCGTCGATGCGCGCGGTCACGAAGTACCTGGCGGTCGTCATCGCGCTGTTCGTCGTGCAAGTGTTGCTCGGCGCGCTGACGGCGCACTACACGGTCGAGGGCGACTCCTTCTTCGGCATCCCGATCCACGAGTACCTGCCGTACGCGATCACGCGCACCTGGCACATCCAGACGGCGATCTTCTGGATCGCGACGGCCTTCCTGGGCGCCGGCCTGTTCATCGCGCCCTTGATCGGCGGCCACGAGCCGAAGTACCAGCGCCTGGGCGTCAACGTGCTGTTCGGCGCGCTCGTGCTGGTCGTCGGCGGATCGCTGGCGGGCGAGTACCTGTCCGTGCACCAGGTCTTCGGCCTGGACGCGAGCTTCTGGTTCGGCCACCAGGGCTACGAGTACGTCGACCTGGGCCGCGCGTGGCAGATCGCGCTGTTCGTCGGGCTCTTGTTGTGGCTGACGCTGATGCTGCGCGCCATCTGGCCCGCGCTGACGCGCAAGGACGAGGGCCGCGGCACGATCGCGCTGTTCACGGCGTCGGTCGTCGCGATCGGCACGCTGTACGGCGCCGGCCTGTTCTACGGCGCGCGCTCGCACCTGTCCGTCGCCGAGTACTGGCGCTGGTGGGTCGTGCACCTGTGGGTCGAGGGCTTCTTCGAGGTCTTCGCGACGGGCGTGCTGGCGCTGCTGTTCACGCGCCTGGGCCTGGTCAAGACGCGCAACGCGAAGCGCGCGTTCATCGCCTCGACCACGATCTTCCTGCTGGGCGGCATCCCCGGCACCTTCCACCACCTGTACTTCAGCGGCACGCCCGTCTCCGTCACGGCCGTCGGCGCGATGTTCAGCGCGCTGGAAGTCGTCCCGCTGGTGCTGATCGGACGCGAGGCGTACGAGACGCTGCGCACCGAGCGCGCCGCCGCGTGGATGGAGCGCTATCGCTGGCCGATCCGCTTCTTCGTCGGCGTCGCGTTCTGGAACCTGGTGGGCGCGGGCCTCTTCGGCTTCCTGATCAACCCGCCGGTCGCGCTGTACTTCATGCAGGGCCTGAACACGACGCCCGTCCACGCGCACACCGCGCTGTTCGGGGTCTACGGCCTGCTGTCGCTCGGCCTGGTGCTGTTGATGCTGCGCAAGCTCGGCTCGGACGCGCCGTGGCGCGAGGGCGCGCTGCGCTACTCGTTCTGGGCGATGAACGGCGGCCTCGCGCTGATGGTCGTGCTGAGCCTGCTGCCGATCGGCCTGGCGCAGACGTGGGCCAGCGTGGAGCACGGCCTGTGGTACGCGCGCAGCGCCGACTTCCTGCAGCTGCCCGTGCTCGAGACGCTGCGCTGGTTGCGCATCGTCGGCGACACGGTGTTCCTGAGCGGCGTCGGCGCGCTGGTGTGGTTCACGATCGGACTGCGCACGGGCTGGTCGTACGAGGCGGAGTCCGCGGACGAACCGCGCCTCGCCCCGAGCGCCGGCGGCGCGCTCCTGGCCGAATCCGGCCAAGGCCTCGCCAAGGACACGGGCCTGATCGGTTGACCTCGAGACCCGCACCGCGAACGGAGACCCCACCATGACCCACGTCGTCGCCGAACCCTGCATCGACTGCAAGCACACCGACTGCGTCGAGGTGTGCCCCGTCGACTGCTTCCACGAGGGCAAGAACTTCCTCGCGATCGATCCCGACGAGTGCATCGACTGCGGCGCCTGCGTGCCGGAGTGCCCCGTCGAGGCGATCTTCCCCGAGGACGAGTTGCCCGAGCAGTGGAGCGAGTACGTCGAGCTCAACGAGCGCCTCAGCAAGGAGTGGCCGGTCATCTCGGCCAAGAAGGACTCGCTGCCGGAGGCGGATCACTGGGGCGAGGTCGCCGAGAAGCGCGAGCGGCTCTCCGAGGAACCCGGCTGACCCCATCTCCCTGATGGGTTCGGTGTTGTGAGAGGACGGCCCGTCGTCGCGTCGCGGCGGCGGGTCGTTTCTTCGTGCGCGCCGGCCGGCGCGCGTCCGGAGCCGACGCCGCGCGAACCCTCGCCTCCGCTATCGTGTGCGGCATGACACACTCCGGCTCCTGCCTCTGCGGCGCGGTCACCTACGAGGTCGACGGAGACTTCGACGCCTTCTACCTGTGCCACTGCGGTCGCTGCCGCAAGGACACGGGCTCCGCCCACGCGGCGAACCTCTTCTCTTCCAGCGCGTCCCTGCGCTGGTTGACCGGCGAGGACCGCGTCACTCGCTTCCACCTGGAAGGCACCCTCCACGCGCGCGCGTTCTGCAGCCTCTGCGGCTCCGCCGTCCCGCAGCTGCAGTCCGACGGCAGCCTCCTCGTCGTCCCCGCCGGCAGCCTGGACACGTCGGCGCCGATCGCGCCCGACGCCCACCTGTTCACCGCGGACCGCGCGAGCTGGGACGCGGGACTCGAGCGCCTGCGCGCCTTCGACGGGCTGCCGAAGTAGGCGGGGCGCGAGCCGGTGAGCCCGCGCGTTGTGCGCCGGGGTTTCGTCGCTATCGTCAGGCATGCGCTTCGCTTCCCGTTCCGCGCTGTTGCTCGCCGTCCTGCTCGTCGCCTGGCTCGCCTACGATCGACCGGGTGACTCCGAGGTCGCGGCGCCGCCGTCGGACCTCGCGCCGACGAACTCCTCTGGCGAACTCGACCCCTCCGCGTCGACCCTCGCGAGCGAACCCGTTGCCGGGCCGGGGGATTCGCGGTCGCAAGTCGATGTCGCACGCTCCGACGTGCTGCGGTTCGTCGATGACGCGACCGGCGAACCGGTGGTCGGCCTGGCGTACCGCGTTCGCGACCTGTCGAGCGCGGAACCGCTCCTGGCGAGCGGGGTCACCGACGCGCGCGGCCTCGCGGAACACGCGGTCCTGCCGGACAAGCCGCTCGTCGTCACCTGGGATCGCTCGCCGCCGCACGCGCTGGGCACGCAACTCGTCGATCCGTCGCGCTCGTCCGACGACGCGCTCGTGGTCCGCGTCGGACGCGGCGGCTCGATCCGCGGTCGCGTGGTCGACGACGCCGGCGCGCCGATCGAAGGAGTGACGTGGTTCGCCACGAACGGCTCGCCCGGCTTCGGCGGCTATCCGAAGTACGACGCGGACGCCGGCCCCGCGGCGGTCACCGACGCGGGAGGCCACTTCGAGGTCACCGCGCTGTCGGAACGCCCGCGCAAGCTGCGCATCGAGGATGGAGCCTTGCAGGTCGGCGCCTGGGAGCGCGTCGCGCTGATGGCGCCCAATCCGTTCCTGGAGTCCGCCCCGATCGGCTTCGTCAACGAACCGCTCGAGGCGGACGAAGACCTGGAACTCGCGGAGCCGATCGTGTTCGACCGCCCGCGCACCGTGACCGGCCGCCTGCTGTTCCCGGACGGCAGCCCCGCGGTCGCGCACTTCGTGACGGCGAACGCGCGTGAGCGATTCGGGGGGCAGTACGACCCGCCCACGACGATGGACGAGCCGCTCGAGTATCGACGCGAAGGCTTCGCCGTCGGGCTCGAGGAGTGCATCACCGACACGACCGGTGCGTTCTCGTTCTCCTCCACGCCACGCACGACGATCCGGTTCTTCGTCGCCGACGAGACAGGACGCCTGTGGTCGGTCCGGCGCGACGCCGAGGCCGACGAGGAAGGCACGATGCACCTCGGCGTCGTCACGCTCGAGGACTTCGAGACCTGCACCATCCTGCTGGTGGATCCGCAAGGACGACCGCTGCCGCCCGCGGCGCTCCGCTACGAGGGCCCGCGACTCGTCGCGCGCGCTGACCTGCTGTACGCGCGCGGGATCGAGAAGTTCAACGTGTCGTTCGTCGACGCCCGCAGCCGCATCGAGAGCGACTACTTCGGCGTGCGACCCGACGGACGCCTGCGCTTCGTCCCGACCGTCGATCCGTCCGAGCTCCGCTCGATCAGCCTCTTCAGCGGGACGTTCTTGCCGGCGCGGCTCCCGCTGCCGGACGGGTTCGACCCCGCACGGGAGTACACGGTCACGCTGACGCCGTTGCCGCGGTTGCGCGTCACCGTCGACCTCGCGGGGGACGCGCCGGACCTGGACGATTTCCGGCTGAGCGTGCACGCGTGCGTCGCGACCCGGGAGCAGCGCGAGGCGGAGATCGGGCACTCCATCGACGAGGAGGAGAGCTTGGGACGCGCGGGGTGCTGCCGCCTGGGTTGCGCGAAGGTCGAGGAGTGGCGCGGCGGGACGTTCACCGCGGACCTGCCGGTGTTGAGTGACGACGCCTACTGGATCTACGTGCGCGGCCGCGGTCGCTCGACGGAGCTGCCCGTCCAGGTGCACGGTCCGTTCCGCCCCGGCCCCGAGGTGCGCGCGCTGACGATCGCGTCGGACGCGTTCCGCGCCATCGAACCGATGGACGCCGCCACGGAAGTCCGTACGGGCCGCGCGAGGGAGCGCGGGGCTGGCTCTTCCGCGTGGGCGCTGATCACCCTCACCGACGCCCGGACCGGCGAACCGATCTCGGGCGGCAGCGTGCTGTACCAGAGCGTCTCCGATCCCGACGCGCACGCGTGGACGGCGAGTATCCGGCCGACCGATGACGGTCCCGGTCGCGCGCAGCTGTTCCGCGGTGGCGGCCCGCATCGACTCACCGCCACGGCCCCCGGCTACCTCGAGGTCGACCTGGGCGTGCACGAGCTCGTCGTCGGCGAGACCGTCGATCTCGGCGCCGTCGCGCTCGAAGCTCGGCCGCACTTCCGCATCCGCGTCCTCGAAGCGGACGGCGCGCCGGTCGCCGTCAACACACTGGTGCTCGCCGGTCAGGATCAAGCCCAGTTCGGCGAGGACGGCCTGTTGACCGTGCTCAACGACCTCCCGCAGGACTTCATGATCACGTTCGGCGGCTGGGGCGGCGCCTTCCACGTGATCGAGGTCAACGGGTGGACCGAGGACGAGGTCCGCGAAGTCCGCCTGGCGCCGACGCGCGACGTGGAGGTCGTCGTGCGCGGTGTCGCGCCGCAGCACGAGATGTCGCGGATGGTCATGTACCTGGTCCCCGCCACGATCGCGCTGGAGCGCTACGGCGACTCGTACTTCCCGCGCGGCCACGCATCGAACGGGCACCGTCGACTCGAAGGCACCTCCCACCGCGGCCCCGGAACGGTCAGCTTCGCCGCGGAGCTCGCCGTCGGCACGTACCGCGTGCGGTTCACGAGCCCGCTGTACGCGATCCCGGAGACGCTGATCGAGGTCACGGAAGGCGAGGACACGCAGGTGTTCGAGCTCGACGTCGAGTAGCGCCCTCGACGACAGCGACGCGCGCTTCCCCTGCGACGGCGCGCGCCGCTATCGTCCGCCCATGCCCCCCGCGCCCCCCCACGACCGCCGCCGCCTCGGCACGGCGCACCTCGCGGCGCTCGTCGTCGCGAACATGATCGGCGCGGGGGTGTTCACGTCGTCGGGGTTCGCGCTCGCGGATCTGGGGTCGCCGGGGTGGGTGCTGGCGGCGTGGGCGGTCGGCGGGGTGCTCGCGGTGCTCGGGGCGGTCAGTTACGGCGCGCTCGCGGCGCACCTGCGCGAGTCGGGCGGCGAGTACCTGTTCCTGTCGCGCGCGGTGCACCCCTTCGCCGGCTTCCTGGCGGGGTGGGTGTCGTTGTGGGCGGGCTTCACGGGCGCGATCGCGCTGGCGGCGCAGGCGCTGTCGACGTACCTGGCGCCGTGGTTGCCGAGCGCCGTGCCCGCGGACGTCGTCGGCACGCTGGCGATCGTCGGCGCGGGTGTCCTGCACACCGGCGAGATCGAGCGCGGCGCGCGGGTGCAGACGGCGCTCGTCGCGCTGAAGGTCGCCGCGCTGGCCGCCTTCGTCGCCTTCGGCGCGGCGCGCGTGTCGCAGGCGGACGCTGCGACGCCCGCGCCCTCCGCCGCCTTCGCTCTCGGGCCGTTCGCCGTGTCGTTGATGTGGATCTCGCTCAGCTACTCGGGCTGGAACGCGGGCGTGTACGTCGCCGGCGAGGCGCGTGATCCGGAGCGCACGGTGCCGCGCGCGCTGCTGCTGGGCACGCTGGTCACGACCGCGTTGTACCTGGGATTGAACGCGGTGTTCGTGTACGCGGCGCCGGTCGACGAGCTCGCCGGACGACCCGACGTCGCGGCGGCGGCGGCGCGCGCGATCGGCGGCACGGCGCTGGAGACGGCCGTGCGCGTCGTGATCGCGACGGCCCTGCTGACCAGCGTGTCGTCGATGGTGATGATCGGCCCGCGCGTCTACGCGAAGATGGCCGACGACGGCGTGTTCCCGCGCGCGTTCGCGTTCACCGGCGCGACGCCGCGCGGCGCGACGTGGCTGCAGGTGGCGCTCGCCGTCGTCGTGCTGTGGGCGTCGGACCTGCGCGAGCAGCTGACGAACCTCGGCTGGTTGCTGGGCATCTTCACCGCGCTCGCCGTGCTGGGCCTGCTGCGCCTGCGCGCGCGGAACGGCGCGGCGGCGGTGCCGATCCCCGGATCGCCCGCGGTGCCGGCGGTGTTCGCGGCCGCCAGCCTGGCGCTGGCGGGCCTCGCGCTGGCGCAGGCCGGCGCGGTGCTGGTGCCGGCGATCGCGGTGCTGGGCAGCGGCGTCGTCGCCTACGTCGCGCTGCGCCGGCGCGCGCCGGACCGCACATCGCGCTGAGGAGGCGTGTTGTGGATCCCGGGGATCGGGTCCAGAATGCGCGCCATGATCCCCGCCGCGTTCCGCGCCCTCTTCGTCCTGGTCGCCGTCCTCGGCGCGCTGGCCGCCCCCGACGCGGGGCGCTCGCGCGTCGACGTCGCGCGTGCGCAGGTCGAGACGACGGCGTGCGCGGCGGATTCGCTCGGCACGGACGAGGACTCCGCGTGGCTGCGACTCGCCGTGCTCGGCGAGCCGGGACCGGCCGCGCTCACGGAGGCGGAGCGGCCCGGCCGCGGGGCGAGCGGTTCGGGCGACGAGCCCGAGCCCATGCCGCGGCCGACGCGCGCGGACCGGCCGGTCGATCCGCGCCGGCGCGGCGCGCTGGCGCCCGGCGAACGCCCGGAGGCGCAGGCCTTCCAGCGGCGCAACGGATGCGCCAACGCCGGCGGCGCAGGGACCTGATGCGCGCGTGACCGTCGCGCGCGCCGCGCCCCCGAAGGGGTCCGTCGCGCGCGCTGCGTCCGCGCTGCGTCCGTGGATCAGCGCGTCACCGCCCCGCCGTTCGCGCGGCCGGGGCGACGGCCCCGCGCGTCACGCGGGACCGCTCGAGCGGCAGCGCCCCCGCGCGCCGCTCCGCACCTCCCGCCCGCTCGATCGCGGGCCCCCCACATCGCGGGCCGCCACGTCGTGGCTCCTTCGTGCCCGCGCACCCTCGAGGTCCCTACCCATGATCCCTTTCCTCGACTGGTTCTCGCGCCGCACCGGCGCCGCCTCCTCCGACCCGAAGTCCCCGCAACTCGAGCTGCTCGAACAGGCCCGCGCCCTCGTGCGCGAGGGCAAGCAGCAAGAAGCGCTCGCCGCCTACCGCAAGATCAAGCCGAAGCACCGCACGGTCGAAGGCCTGCTCGAGCACGCCGAGCTCCTGATCGACGTCGGCGACTACTTCGGCGCGGTCTCCTACGCCTGCGAAGTGCTCGCGCGCGAGCCCGACAACGTGAAGGCCAAGGCCATCCAGCGCCGCGTGACGAAGCTGGAGGAGGCCGAGCGCCGCCGCTGAGCGGGGCGATCCGTCAACCGAACGCGACGCTGCGCATCGAGATCGATCCGAGGTCGAAGCCCTCGATCGGGAAGTGCACAGCGTCGCGTTCGTCCGCCGCGGCCTGCGCGTAGACGAGCGGCAACCAGTGGTCCGGCGTCGGGTGCGCCTTCCGGCCGTCGCGCGAGTCCGGCCACAGCGACAGCAGCGCCTGCGTGTCGCGCTGCTTCAGGACCTCGCCGACCGCCTCGTCGTACCGCCGCGCCCAGTCGGGCGTCTCCGTCGAGCCCTCCTGCATGCGACCGAACGCGTCGCGCAGGTTGTGCACGGCGTTGCCGCTGCCGACGATCAGGACGCCTTCCTCGCGCAGGTCCGCCAGCGAGCGCCCCAGCTCGTGGTGCGCGGCGACGTCCAGGCGGCGGTCGATCGAGAGCTGCACGACGGGCACGTCCGCGTCGGGATACATCCAGCGCAACACGCTCCACGTGCCGTGGTCGAGCCCCCAGTCGGAGCTGAGCGCGACGCGCTCGTCCCCGAGGATGCCGCGCAGCTCGCGCGCCAGGTCGACCTTGCCCGGCGCCGGGTAGTCGATCTCGTACAGCGCGCGCGGAAAGCCGGAGAAGTCGTGGATCGTCCGCGGCCGCTCGTTCGCCGTGACGAAGGTGCCGTCGGTGTACCAGTGCGCCGAGATCGCGACGACCGCCGTCGGGCGCGGCGCCAGCTCGCGCAAGGCGGCGAACCCGCGACTCCACGGCGTGTCCTCGATCGCGTTCATCGGCGATCCGTGCCCGACGAACAGGACGGGCATGCGGCGGCCGTTCGCGCCGCCCGGCGTGGTTCCTTCGCGCTCGCTCATCGTTCCCTCCTCCTCGACGAGCGCCCCGGGGCGGCGGCACGCGGCCGGCACCGTCGTTGCGACCATCGCCGCCATCGTCCGCAGGAAGTCTCGCCGGCTGTGCATGTCGGGCAGGATACCGGGCCGCGCGGTCCGCGGTCGCCTCGAGGCGCGCCGTGGTTCGGCATCGTCAAGGACGCAACCACCTCGCGAACACCCGCGTCAGCCACGGCAGCACCCACCACACCATGATCGACACGGACACGACCAGCGAGACCAACAGCGCGACGGGCCGCGGCAAGCCGGACAGCAATGGGCCGAGCAGGACGTCCAGCGCGAGCACCAGTGGGTAGAGGCCCAGCAGCACCAGCGCGGCCGTCTTGTAGCGCGGCGGCAGGGCGCGGTCGTTGCGGGCCAAGGTGAACCAGCGCTCCATGCCCGCCAGCGTCGTGACGTCCTCGCGGCAGACGTCGATCGCGTCGAGCCGCGACATCCACAGCGCGCGCTCCGCCGATCCGAGCCAGGCGTCGAGCGCCGGCGCGCCGTCGAACTGTGTGATCGCGACGTATTCGCCGCCGGCCGCGTTCGCGCCGTCGGCGCGCGCGTCGCCCTCCCCGTCACTCTGCCCGTCGCCCGGCCCGTCGCGCTTCCCGCGCCGCGGCGCGTCGCCCGGCCGCAGGATCGTCGTCCCCAGGCTGCCCGGGACGCGCGCGGCGGCCTGCGCGATCCCGGCGAGCCATTCCTCGTAGCGCGACTCGGATCCGGCGCGCACGCGGCGCGCGAAGATCGCGGTCACGGGGTCTCGCGGGGCGCCGCGCATCACCGACCGACGGGTTGCTCGGCCGCGATCGCCTCCGTCGTCCCGTCGAGCTCGACCTCGATGAACTTGGCGAGGAAGGGGGCGAGCCAGTCCGCGGACCCGTGGCTGCGCTGTCGCTCGATCAGCGCCGGGTCTTCGCTCTCGGTCAAGTGCACGATGCGCCAGCGGTTCAGCGGCTGGTCCTCCGTGCCGCTGACCGCGTGCTCGACGTGGAAGAGCGGTTGGTGCTCGCCCGCTTCCACGGGTTCGCCGTCGGGCCCGATCCACGCCGCGCGACCGAAGAACAGCACGGAGCGACCGGCGGGGTCGAGGTAGACCTCCTCGATCACGACGCCGGGATCGCCGTCGGCCCTCCACGCGACCTGGCGGCTGGACCGCACGAACCACGGCGTGCCGTCGGGCAGCGTGCGCCTCCCCCACGACTCGCCCTCGAGCACCACGCCGGGGATGTAGGTGCCCGGGTCCCAGGCCTTCGCGACCTCCGCGTCCCACAGCGTCTGACCCGTGAGTCGCACGTCGCCGTCGACCGCGTCGGACCGCGCCAGCAACGCGTTCACGTCGACCGCGTCGGGTTCGATGCGCGTGCGGCCCGGCTCGTTCCAGGCGCGCTCGAACTCGGCGCGCGCGTCGTCGAAGGACGCGTGCGTGTTCCGGCCGGGGACGGTCGGCGCGCGGTCGACGCGCTCGGGCGAGGTCAGGTCGATCCCGCGCGCCAGGGCCTCCATGTGCACGCGCGGACAGATCGCGCCGCGGATGTAGTCGACCAGCGCCGTGCCCGCGCCGCGGACCTGCTGTTCGACCGCCTCGTCCACGCACACGCCGTGCTCGTCGAAGGCGAGGTGGACGCGGGCCACGGACACGGCCAGCGGCAACACGTGCGCACCGACGTGCGCGCAGATGCCGCGCAGTTGCTCGAGCGACTTGATCGCGCCGATGCCGCCGGCCGCGACGCCGAGCAGCGCGACGGGCTTGCCGGCCAGCACGCTCGGGAAGCCGAGGTTGTCGATCGCGAGCTTCATCGGGCTGCTGACGCCGCCGTGGTACTCGGGCGCGGCCAGGATCACGCCCGTCGCGTCGGCGACCGACTGCTGGAAGCGCTCGAGCGCTTCGGGATCGCGCGCGGGCAAGCCGGGCAGCGGCAGGTCGAGCTCCTCGAGGTAGACGGGCGTCACCTCGACGTCGGCGTGCGTGGCGAGTTCGTCGAGGACGAGGCTGAGCGCCTTGGACGTCGCGTTCTCCGGGCGGACGCTGCCGCAGATGGCGGTGATCTTGATGGTCATGGCTGGGCTCCTGGTTCGGGCTTCGGGCTTCGGACTCGGGACAGACCGGAGCCTAGGCGCGACAGGCGGGCCCGGAAGACGGACAATCGGGACCCAGCGTTTCGCCCGTGGAACGACGGAGAGCCGTCGCGCGCGGGAAGGCCGCGGAGCCCCCGCGCGCCGCCGATCGACGGAGCGCGCCGGAACGACCGAGGACCCGATGGACGCCGACCTCAACGACTACTTCTACTTCGCCCACGTCGTCGAGAAGGGCGGCTTCGCGGCGGCCGGGCGCGCGCTCGCGCTGCCGAAGTCCCTGCTCAGCCGACACGTGAAGCAGCTCGAGGACCGGCTCGGCGTGCTCCTGATCCAGCGCACCTCGCGCCAGTTCGTCGTCACCGACGTCGGCCAGGCCTTCTACCGCCGCGCCCGCGCCGCGCTCGACGAGATGGAGGCCGCCGAGGCCGAGGTCCGCTGCCACACCGACTCACTCGGCGGCCGCGTGCGCCTCTCCTGTTCGGTCGGCATGGCGCAGTACGCGCTGGCCGACGTGCTCGCGCGCTTCCTGCAACAGCACCCCGACGTCGAAGTCGTCCAGAACGTCACGAACCGGCAGGTGAACCTGGTCGAGGAGGGCATCGACATCGCGCTGCGCGGCCACGTCGGCCCGCTGCCGGATTCGACGCTCATCCAGCGCACGGTCGCGCGCGCGCCGTGGTTCCTCTTCGCGAGCCCGTCGTACCTCGACAGCGCGGGGACGCCCGTGACGCCGGAGGAGCTGGGGGAGCACGCGGGCCTGAAGGCCGGCTGGCGCCCGGAGCGCGGCGAGTGGTCGCTGCTCGGCCCGCAGGACGCGCGCCACTCCGTGCTCTTCCGGCCGAGGTTGTGCAGCGACGACATGTCGACGCTGAAGCGCGCGGCTGTTGCGGGGTTGGGGGTTGTCGCGTTGCCTGGGTATGTGTGCCGCGCGGAGTTGGAGGCGGGCGAGCTCGTGCGCGTGTTGCCGGATTGGTTGGCGGCGGACGCGCAGATCAGCCTGCTGAAGCCGACGAGCCGCGGCGCGCTACCGGTAGTGCGCGCGTTGACGGAGCACATCTGCGCGGAGTTGCCGCGGGTGACGGAGATGTAGCGGCAGCGAGCCGTCGCGCGCGAAGTCGCCCAAGCACGACGAGTCGTGCGGTCCCGTTTCGTCCCGGCTCGGTAAGGTCGAACGACATGAACCCCTGGACCCCCATCGCCATCGACGACATCCAACCGCTGCTCGGTGACTTCGATCGCTGGTGCATTTGCGGCGGCCTGTCCATCGACCTGCTCCTCGGAAGGCGGACGCGCGAGCACGCTGACACCGACATCGGGGTGTTCCGCAGCGACCTCGACGACTGCCTGGCCGCGATCGACCGCGCGCGTGTCTTCTTGTGCGATCCGCCCGGCCGGCTGGAGCCGTGGGACGGTCGCGCCGTGCCGGACCGCGTGCACGACATCTGGATCGCGAGTGCCGACGGCGGGAGCTGGGTGCTCCAGATCCTGGTCTTCGACGACGAGGGGGATCGCGTGCACTACAAGCGCGAGCGCTCGATCCACTGGAGCAAGGCGAGCCACGCGCACGAGGTGGCGGGCCGTCGCGTGCTGAACCCGCTGGTCACCTTCTTGCACAAGGCGGACCAGCGTGAGCGCGAGTCGAAGGATGTCGAGGACCTACGGCGGTTGATCGAGGAGTGCGGATTGGTTCGGTAGCGATACCCAGCCGCACAACATTTCGCGGCCAGGCGACTGATTCGTACCACCCGATGCAGGGCCCGATCCGCTGAGACCTGCGCGGTGCGGTGCAAAGTAGCCGTCTGGCCACAAGATGCTGTGCGGCCCACCATCGCTTGGCATCGCTCAGCGTTCACCTTCCGAGTCTGCCGAATCATCGGCACCCGAAGCTACTTGTCGGGGTAATCGCGGAATTCCAGCAGCTCTGGAACCATGGCGCAACGCTGCTCCGTTGTCTTGCTGCTGAACTCTCGCGCTCGTTGAAGTTCGCGAGTAGCAACCTCTCGATCTCCGACGAAGAGCGCTAAGCGAACTACGTTAGTGGCGATGATCGCGCGAGACTCTGACGTGACCAAATGGACAGGAGCCAGAAGCTCGCACAGCACGTTGATGCCCCTTCGAATCGCCTCGGGGTCATGCTCAGTCGGCGCGAGCAGCGACTCGACGAACGCATCTGAGAGGGCCCACCAGGAGTGCTCGCGTGTTGACGACCGGAGCTTTGCTGCCTCTGCTTGGAAGCCGTGCACGCCGAGCAAGAACGCAAAGCCATCTTGTGGCTCTCCGGACAACCTGCTACCACTCCGACGCACTATGATCTTCCCGACCCGCCGCCCCATGAGTTGTGCGCTGGCCGTCATGGCGACCATCATGGCCAGCAGAGCGGGAAGCAACTGAAGGACGTTCTCTCCCGGCGAATCGGCAGAAACTCCAGTCTCTGTGCGTTTCGCTGCGACAGCGCCTCTCCCTCTAATGTCCACACGTGGCTCTGCGAGTTCATCGGAAGACGGGTTCGCGAGCAGCTGGATAGAGAGTGACTCTCCGGGATTTAAGTATGGAGCCGTGACGCGAACATTCGATCCCCCTACGTTTACTCCATCGGCGTTGATTGGGATGCCCTTGCAGCGTGTCTCCACAATCGTGGCGCCGACGAGGTCAATGCTGCACTGCAAGTCTTCGACCTCTCGACTACCCTCATTTCGAACCAGAATCACTGCGATGCCGATTCGTTGCTCGTCACCAGGAAATGACTCCAGAGACGGGACTTCATAGGTCAAGATCGGCACATCGCGCATCAGCTTCCCGGCTAGCATGGTGGTGCCTACCCCTACCGCAAGGCTGACCACTCCTGTCACAAGGATCCAGAGCAGTCTTGAGGTCGAACGATCAGATTGGGCTTCGTCTTGCACTGCCTAGGCTCTCTTGTTGTCTCTTGGGGGTCGAGGTGGAGTGAGATCTTAGGTGACCCTTCGCTGGAAGTCGCGATCCCAATACCAATACGGAGTCGCACACCTCGCGCAGTTTCCCCCCAAGCAAGTACCACGCATCACCCGATCGCCACCGCGCCCGCCACGGCCGCCGTCGCGATCCGCTCGACGCGAGCTGCATGACCGGAGTCGAGGCGCATGGCGCAGCGGTGCTCGCGCTGGTGGCGGCGTGCCCGGTCCACGCTCCAGCCCGTCAGGTCGGCGACCCTCGACCACGGCGTTGCGCAGAGCGCTCGGAGGAGGGCGATGCGCGCCAGCTCGGAACCGCGCCACGTCCTCCCGCCCTGATCGACGAGCCACTCGCCGTCGCGTGAGACGTCCATCTCGACGGTACGGAGGAGCCCGGCCACGCCGCACACCGGGAGACCGATCTCGTGCCCATCGGCGAGGAGCGCCTTCCGACGCATCCAGCGACGGACCTGCTCCGGCGTGCTTCCGACGAGGTCCTCCAGCGGATCGCGATCGCGCGCGGAGCCCATCCGCGCTTCGATGAAGGAGCACAGCGAGCCGACGTCCTCCGCGTCGCGCGGGCCGAACGCGCGCACGTAGGTGCGCGGAGAGAAGCGGAGGTCCCCCGTCAGGGCCAGCGCGCGCTGCTGGACCCAGCTCCGGTCGAGCCATGGCGACCCTGTCCCGCTCAGATAGGCGCGCGCGCTCCCGAACTCGTACTCGGCGCTGGTGGCGACCAGGCCCGCGCGCACGGGATTGACGTCGATGTAGCGGACGATCGCCCTGCGGTAGAGGTCGGTGTCGGCGCGCTTCGAGAAGAACCGCGCCCGGATGAGCGGCCCGTCACGCTTCCGCAGCCGGTTGAACCTGCGGGAGTAGCGGTACTGGATGCGCCGCATGGCCTCCGAGAGCTCCCCCACCGGGCTCCGCACGAACAGGTGGAAGTGCGTCGTCATCAGGCAGAAGGCGTGCACCTCGATGCGCCCCGAACGCACCTGCGCGGCGATCTGCGCCAGGAAGTACCGCTGGTCGCTGCGAGCCTCGAAGTACGGTCGCTTCGCGATCGCCCGGTTGACGACATGGTGCCAGCTCCCGGGCCGGTCCTCGCGCGGTCTACGTGCCATGTAGGCAAGGACCGTCTGCGGTCTCGGCGGTTGCCGATCACCGGGCACTTTCTTGGGCGGAAGGCGCCCAAGGTGTGCGGCTCGGTATTGGTCGGGGCGAGAGGATTCGAACCTCCGACCTCTGCAACCCCATTGCAGCGCGCTAGCCAGGCTGCGCCACGCCCCGACACAAGTTGGCCCGAGAGGATAGGGCCGGGTCCCGGCGCGGTCAATCGCGGGGCGGGGTAAGTCGGCGGTGCTCGGTGGAACGGCGGCGGATCCGCGGCCGCTCGGGTGCCGGGTCCCCGCGGGCCCGCCCCGCGGCCCGGGTGGACCGAGCGGTCGCGGCTGGGGCCGGGGGCGGGGGGCGGTAGAATCGGGGCCATGCCTCGCACGAGCCGCTCCGTCGCCATCGCGCGCCTCCGCCGGGTCGTCCGGCGGCGGCATCGGACGTGGATGCTGTCGATGACGCTGGCCAGCCTGGGCTGGGGGGCGTGGTGGATGGCGGTCGCGCTGGCGCGCTTCGCGCCGGACTACGCGCCGGGCGTGGTGCTGACGCAGGCGATCGCGGACGGCTTCGCGATCGCGGGGCTGCTGGCGGGCTTCTTCACGCTGCGGGCGAAGCTGGCGTGGATCCTGATCACGGGCGTGCCGATCTTCGCGAACCTCGCGCTGATCGTGTTCCCCTTCCTGCTGCCCGAGCTCGAGTGGCTGTCGCCCTGAGGGGCGGCGGTTCGGGACGCGCCGCCGCGCAAGTGCTCGCGGGAACTGCTCGCGGGAAGTGCGCGCGGGAAGTGCTCGCGGACCTCGCGCGACCGAAGGCGGGCGCTCCCGCGGCGCGGCGCTCAGCCGGCGATCGGGTCCGCCATGAAGACCATCGCGGTTCCCGTGGCGGCGGTGACGACGGTCAGGAGCAGGATCAGGAAGGCCATGCGCTTGTGCCAGCGCAAGCCCGCGGGCTTCTTCAGCGTGCGGATGCCGGTGACGATCGGCAGCAGATAGGCCGGCGTCGTCACCTTCGCGAAGAAGAGGTGCACGGGGTAGATCGCGCCGGCGGTCTCCAGGTCGTACTGCGTGCCGAGTTGCTCGGCGTAGTAGATCGTGACCAGGAGCAGCACCACGGCGCACACGACCGCGGGGATGTGCACGTTGCGGCGCGCGCGGAAGCCCGAGACGACGACGACGCCGAGCGCGGCGAGCGTCAGCCCGAGGAACAGCAGGAATCCGGTGACGGCGTCCAAGGTCTAGAGGGTGCCGAGGCTCCCCATCTCCTCGGAGAGCTCGCGGCTCATCAGGTCGCGCACGGCGCGGGACGGGTTCTTGCCCTCGAACAGCACCGCGTGCACCTCGGCTGCGATCGGCATCTCGAGCTCGCCGAGCTCGGACTCGGGCCCGAACAGCGCCTTCGTCGTCCAGACGCCCTCCGCGACCATGCTCATGCGCGCGAGGATCTGCTCGAGCGTCTCGCCGCGGCCGATCGCCTCGCCGACGGAGCGGTTGCGCGAGTGCTTGGAGCAGCAGGTCGTGACCAGGTCGCCGAAGCCCGCGAGGCCGAAGAAGGTCGCCGGCTCGGCGCCGTGCTTGCGGCCGAAGCGCGCCATCTCGATCATCCCGCGCGTCAGCAGCGCCGCCTTCGCGTTGTCGCCCAGCTCCAGGCCGTCGGAGATGCCGGCCGCGAGCGCGATCACGTTCTTGAGCGCCGCGGCGAGCTCCGCGCCGAGCGGGTCGCCGTGGGTGTAGACGCGGAAGGCCTCCGACGAGAGCGCGCGCTGGAAGGTCGCTGCGATCGCCTCGTCCTTGCACGCGGCGACGATCGACGCCGGCTTGCCGCGCGCGACCTCCTCCGCGTGGCTGGGCCCGGTCAACACGCAGATGTCGCGGTCGCCCAGCACCTGCGACAGGATCTGCGTCGGCGTCTGGAAGGTCTCGATCTCGATGCCCTTCGTCGCCGAGGCCAGCGGCACGGTGCCGGGAAGCGCGTCCTCGAAGCGCTCCGCCACGCCGCGCAGGTACTGCGTCGGCACGACCGAGATCGCGAGGTCCACGCCGGCCGCGGCCGAGTGCGGGTCGGCCGAGAACTCCATCAGGTCCGGCAGCGGCACGCCGGGCAGGAAGCGCGCGTTCTCGCGCGTCGCTTGCAGGTCCTCCGACTGCTCGGGGAAGGCCGACCACAGGGTCGTCCGGATCCCGTTGCGGCACAGGAGCAGCGCGATCGCCGTCCCCCAGCTGCCGTCGCCGATCACCAGCGCGCGTTGCACTCGTTCCGTCATCGGTCCCTACTCCTCCCGCTTGCCGCCGAACCCCATGCGGGAGCGGCTCTCCTCGCCCGCCAACATGCGCGCGATGTTCGTCCGGTGACGCACGAGGATCAAGAGGAACAGCACCGTAGTGCCGATCACGAAGTCGATCCCGTACGCGCGCCCCTCCATGCGCAGCGCCGCCGTCACCGGGAACGCGAGCCCCATCGCCAGCGAGGCCAGCGCCACGAACCGCGTCGTCATCAGCACCACGAACCACACCCCGCCGGCGACCAGCGCCACCACCGGGTCGATCGCCACGATGCCGCCGAGCCCCGTGGCCACCGCCTTGCCGCCCTTGAAGCGCAGGAAGATCGGCCACACGTGCCCGCACACCGCCGCCGCCGCCAGCAGCACCATCCGCGTCGAGTCCCCCCCGCCGAGCAGCGCCGCCGGCGCGTACCCCTTCGCGAAGTCGAGCAGGAAGGCCGTGATCCCCAGCGGCTTGCCCAGCACCCGCATCGCGTTCGTCGCCCCGATGTTGCCGGAGCCGACCGTGCGGATGTCGACGCCCTTGATCGTCTTCGCCATCAGCCACCCGAACGGCACGGAGCCGAGCAGGTAGGCGAGCGCGAGCGCCAGGCCGAGCGACCAGGAGGCGCCGTCGAGGGCGAGGAGCAGCGTCATGGAACGAGCAGCGTAGCGAGCGCGCGGCACCGCGCGAGACTCCGCGCCGACTTCCGCCGCTCCGTCGCGAACCGCCGGGCCGCGCGGGGGTCCTCCCCGAGTGGGCGGGCGGGGGCCCGCGGCGGCAATCGGGGCTCCTGACGCGGCTGCGCCCTCGGCGCGGCCCCCCCGCTCCCCTACACTCCGCGCCCCATGGCCACCCTCGGCGTCGACACCGGCGGGACCTTCACCGACCTCGTCCGCGACGAGGGCGGCGAGCTCACCGCGGAGAAGCTGCCCTCGACCCCCGACGATCCGTCGCGCGCGGTGCTCGAGGGCGCGGCGCGCCTGGGCGGTCTCGGGCCCGGCGACGAGCTGGTGCACGGGACGACGGTGGCGCTGAACGCGCTGCTGACCGGCGACACGGCGCCGGTCGCGCTCGTCACGAACGCGGGCTTCCGCGACCTGATCGAGATCGGGCGCCAGGACCGGCCCGACCTGTACGCGCTGCACCCGGTGAAGCCCGAACCGCTGGTCGAGCGCGCGCGGCGCTTCGAGGTCGGCCAGCGCTCCTTCCCGGGCCGCGCGGGCGGGCTGGAGCACGCGGCGACGCCCGACGCGGCCGAGCTGGACGCCCTGGCGCGGCGCATCCGGCGCAGCGGGGCGCGCGGCGTCGCGGTCTGCCTGCTGCACTCCTACGCGGACCCGTCGATCGAGCGGCGCGTCGCCGAGCACCTCGCGCCGCTCGGCCTGCCGATCACCTGTTCCGCGGACCTGCTGCCGGAGCACCGCGAGTACGAGCGCTTCTCCACCGCCGTCGTCAACGCGGCGCTGGTGCCGAAGGTGCGCGCGTACCTCGAACGCCTCGGCGCCGCGCTCGGCGACGCGCGCCTGTCCGTGCTGCAGTCGTCCGGCGGCACGCTGCCCGCGGCGCGCGCGGCGCTGGAGCCGGCGCGCGTCGTGTTCTCCGGTCCGGCCGGCGGCGTCGTCGGCGCGGCGCGGGCGGCGCGCGAGGCGGGGCTGGAGCGCATCGTCACGCTCGACATGGGCGGCACCAGCACGGACGTCGCCTTCCACGCGGCCGAGGGTCGTCTCGAGGACGCCGTCACCGACACCGAGGTCGCCGGTCACCCGATCGGCATCGCGGCGCTCGACATCCACACGATCGGCTGCGGCGGCGGCTCGATCGTGCACGTCGACGCGGGCGGCGTGCTGCGCGTCGGGCCGGCCAGCGCGGGCGCGGTGCCCGGGCCGGCCTGCTACGGGAACGGCGGCCCGCTGACCGTCACCGACGCGCACCTGTTCCTGGGGCACCTCGCGCCCGGCTCGTTCCTGGGCGGCGCGATGGAGCTGGACGAGCGCGCGACCGCGGTCGGCTTCGAACGACTCGCGCGGCGCCTCGGCACGACGCCGACGCGCGCGGCGGAAGCGGTGCTCGACGTCGCGCGCGCCGCGATGCGCCGCGCGCTCGGCGTGATGAGCATGCAGCGCGGCGAGGACCCGGCGCGGCTCGCGCTCGTCGCCTTCGGCGGCGCGGGCGGCTTGCAGGCCGCGGCGCTCGCGGACGCCGGCGGCCTCTCGGGGGCGCTCGTCCCGCGCTTGCCCGGGTGCCTGTCGGCCTTCGGGATGGCGCGCGCGGACGCGACGGCCGACCGCTCGGCCGCCGTGCTCGCGCCGCTTTCGGACCACGGCGTCGCCAGGCGCAAGGCGCGCTTCGCCGAGCTGGCGAAGGAGGCGCGCGACGAGCTCGTCGCCGCCGGCCACCGCGCGCGCGCCGTGCGCCTCGAGTTCGGCGTCGACCTGCGGTACGAGGGCCAGTCGTTCGAGCTCACGCTGCCCGAGAGCGGCCGCGCGCTCGAGGACGACTTCCACCGCCGCCACGCCGAGCGCTACGGCTGGCGCCTGGACGACCGCGCCGTGCAGGTCGTGCAGCTGCGCGTGCGCGGCGTCGTCGAGCGCCCCGCCGGCGAGGTCACCGGCGGCCGCGCCCGCCGCGCGCCGGGGTCCGCCGTCGTCGGCGAGCGCCGCACCGCGCTCGGCGCCGGCGACGCCGTGCCCGTCGTGTCGCGCGAGGCGCTGTCGCCCGGCCACTACGTCGACGGCCCCGCGATCCTCGAGGAGTACAGCGGCACGACGCTGGTCCCCGGCGGGTGGCGCGCGCGCGTGACCGCCGGCGGACACCTGGCGCTCGCGCGCGGTCGCTAGCGCGGTGCGCTCGCGCGCTCCAGCGCGGTGACTCGGCGCGCGCTCTCTAGCGCGGTGACTCTGCGCGCGCTCGCTAGCGCGACAACCGAAACACGACGCGCTCGACGTAGGTGTGGACGTCGTCCTCGTCGGGGTCGGGCGCGAACTTCCAGTCCTGCATGACGCACTGGCGCGCGGCCTCGTCGAGGACGCGGTGTCCGCTGGACTCGCGGATGCGCACCGCGACGATCGCGCCGCCGGGGTCGACGTCGATCGCGAGCGTGACCGTGCCCTGCTTGCCCATGCGGCGCGCGGACTCGGGGTAGCGCGGCGCGGGCGCGTCGTCGAGCCGCACGCCGGCGCGCACGTCACCGGCGCGCTCCTCGGCGTCGTCGTCCAGGTCGCTGCCGTCCTGCGGCGGCTCCTCCTCGACGTCCCCCTCCAGCTCGGGCGCGGCCTCGGCGGGCGGACGCTCCTCCTGCTCGAGGTCCTCCGACTCCTCCAGGGCGGGCGCCGGTTCGGGCTCCGCGACCGGCTCGGGATCGAGCGCCGGCTCGACGGTCTCGGCCGCGGGCTCGGGTCGCCGGAACAGGTCGTCGGGCATGTCGGCGAAGCGCGGCGCCGACGGCGGCGGCGGCAAGGCGGGGCGCACCGCGATCGTCTCGCGGTCGTCGAACCACGCCTCGGCGTCGATGTCGGGCTCGTCGAGCTCCGGCGGCGCCGTCGCCTCGAGCGGCTCGGAGTCCACCGGCTCGAGCACCTCGCGGTCCTCGCTCCACTCGAGCGGGACCGGCGCGCGCGCCAGCTGCACCTCGATCGACGCGCGCGAGCCGCGGCGCTCCCGCGCGTTCGCCGGCGCCCAGTGCGCGGGCAGCAGGCTCAACACGAACGCGACCACGAAGTGCACCACGGTCGACAGCGAGAGGCTGCGGACGGGGTGCCCTCCGAGGTCGCGCTCGGGTCCGGTGCGTTCGTGTGCGGGTTCGGTCACGGGGGTGCTCGCGCAGCGCCCCGTCCATCCGGCCCCGACCGCGGTCACGTCAACGCGAGATGCGGAGGCCGAGGACGAGTCCGATGCCGGGGGCGTCGAAGCCCGAGCTGTGCACACGGTAGTCCTCGTCGAGGATGTTGTGCACCCCGGCCCACCACTCCGACGACTCGTCGATCGGCCCGCCGACGTCCAGGTTCAGCGTGACCCAGCCGGCGGTGCCGTTCGGGTCGATCCGGGGGTCGCTGACGTCCTGCGGGTGCAGCTTGTCCTGCTTCGCCGCGAAGATCACCGAGAAGTCGGCCCAGCCGAACCAGCGGCGCTCGGCGGAGACGTCGTCCCACTTCAGCGAGGCGCGGCCGTGCAGCGGCGGGACCCGGCGGGCGTCGACCTCGTAGCCGGGCGTCACGCCGTCGCCGATCTGCGTGCCCTCGTTGTAGGCGAGGCGGCCGCCGACCGACCACGGGGACTGCTCGGCCAGGCGGTAGCTGCCGCCGACCTCGACGCCCCAGATGTCGAGCCGCCCGACGTTCTCGCGCAGGTAGGTCTCGTCGCCGGGGGGCGGCGTGCCCGGGTCGACCAGCACGCGGCCGACCAGGTCCTCGATGCGCGTCGCGTACACGCCGGCCTGACCGGTCCACTGACCGGCGGCGTACTCGGCGCCCAGGTCGGCGGTGATGCTGGTCTCGGGGTCGAGGTTCGGGTTGTGCAGCTCGGTGCCGGACGCGAACGCGCCGTCCTTCGCCAGGTCGTCCAGGTTCGGCGCGCGGAAGCCCTGCGCGATGCCGGCCGTGAAGTTCCAGTCGCCGACGCGGCGGCTGGCCTCCAGGCTGGCCGTGAGCGCGTCGAAGTTGCCCGACTCCTCCGTCGTCGTGCCGAACTCGGTGAACGAGAAGTCGTAGTACGACCAGCGCAGGCCCGCGGTCAGCAGGAACGGGTCGAAGGCGAAGA
>JAUHYB010000020.1 GCA_030426745.1 bacterium | reverse complement strand
GCCCCTCCGGCCGCCGCTGCCGCTGACCCGACGCTTCCGTGCCGGGCACCGCCCCTTCGCCTACTCGTGCTGCTTGCGGCGGTACGAGCTCGCGATCCCCAGCTCGCGGCGGTACTTCGCCACGGTGCGGCGCGCGATCTTGTGGCCGCGGGCGGCCAGCGCGCTCGCCGCCTCGTCGTCGGACAGCGGGGCGCGCGGGTCCTCCTCGGCGAACAGCCGCCGCACCACCTCGCGCACCTCGTCGCGCGCGGCGCCCTCGCCCTCGCCGACGCCCGTCTGGAAGAAGTCGCGCAGCGGCTCGATCCCCCACGGCGTCTGCACGGACTTGCCGGCGACCGCGCGGCTCACCGTGGACACGTGCAGCTCGAGCAGGTCCGCGACCTCGCTCATCGCGAGCGGGCGCTTGTGGCCCGGCCCGTGCTCCAGGAACGCGCGCTGCCGCTCGAACACGACCTGCGCCACGCGCGCCAGCGTCGCCTTGCGGCCCTCGACCGCCTCGACGATCCAGCGCGCGCGCTCCAGCCGGTCGCGCAGGTGCGCCTTCCACGCCGCGTCGGCCTCCGCGTCGCGGCTCGCGTCCTCGACGTCGGGGTCGATCGACACGCCGGGGAAGTTCGCGTGCTCGACGCGCACGTCGAAGCCCGCGTCGGTCTTCTCCACCACCACCTCCGGCCGCACCGTCTCCGTAGGCCGCGCGACCAGCCCGGCGCCCGGCCGCGGCTCCAGGCCGCGCAGCGACTGCATCAGCGCGCGCAGCTCCTCGAGCTCGACCCCCATCCCCCGCGCGACGCTCGGCAGCCGGTTCGCCGCCAGGTCGCCCAGGAACTCCTCGATCAGGCGGCACAGGAGCTCGTACTCGTCGCCCGCCGGATCGAGCTGCAGCAAGAGCGCCTCGACCATGTCGCGCCCGCCCACGCCGCGCGGCTCCATGCGCTGCACCTGCGCGATCGCGCGCCCCAGCGCGCCGGCGTCGCGCGGCAGGCCCTCGGCCTCGGCGGCGTCGAGCAGCTCCTCGTCCGAGATCGACAGGTACCCGTCGTCGTCGAGCGAGCGCACGCACAACCGCACCCACGGCTCGAGCTCCGGCGCGAGGTCGAGCATCGCCAGCTCGTCCTCCAGGCACTCCGCCAGGCTGCGCCCCTCGCGCGCCTGGTTGCGCAGCATCTCGTCGTGGCGCTCCGTCGCGTCCCAGCCGCCGGCGGGGCCCGGCGCGGGGCGCACGACGAGCGCCTCGTTCTCCTGCGCGGCCGCCTGCAGCCACGACTCCAGCTCCGCGCTCGGCACCGCGAGCACCTCGATCGACTGCAACATGCGCGGCTGCAGCAGCTGTTGCTGCTCCATCCGGCCCTGCTGCGAGAACCCCAGCTGCGGTCGTGCCATGCCGCCGCTATCGGCGCCGCCGTCGCCGCGGGATGAGCCCCGATCGCGACTTGGCAAGCGGCTTGCTCCGCCCTTCCGCGGTCTGGGAACGCCGCCGGGGCGCGCGACGCGCCCGCTTCCTGCCTACTTGCCCCGCGGCCGACCGATCGGGCGGCGCGCCTCGAGCGCGTCCTCGAGGATCCCGCGGTGCAGGTACTCGAGCGAGGACCCCGCCGGCACGCCGCGCGCCAGCCGCGTGATCAGCGGCGTCGGGTGCACCGCGGACTCGATCGCCTCCGCGACGAGCAGGCCGGTCGCCTCGCCCTCGGCGTCGGGGTCGGTCGCCAGGATCACCTCGCGCACCTCCGCGCCCTTCAGCCGCTCGACCAGCTCGCGCACGGCGAGGTGCTCGGGCTCGCTGCCCTCGGCCGCGTTCCAGGTCCCCATCAGGACGTGGTACAGCCCGCGGAACGAGCCGGAGCGCTCCATCGCCTCGACGTGGCGCGGCTCCTCGACGACGGCGACGAGCGACGCGTCGCGCTCGGGGTCGGCGCAGATGCGGCAGGGGTCGCGGTCGGCGACGTTCGCGCAGACCGAACAACGGCGCGTGTCGCGCACGGCGCGCTCGAGCGCCGCCGCCAGCCCGCGCGCGTCGCGGTCGCGCAGGGCGTGGAACGCCAGCCGCTCCGCCGAACGCCGCCCGATGCCGGGGTAGCGTTCGAACGCGACGATCAGCGCCTCGAGCGGTTCGGGATAGGCCACGCGCGTTCCGCCGCGGAGCTCAGAACAGGCCCGGCAGGTTCAAGCCGCCGGTGACCTTCGACAGGCGTTCCTCGCGCAAGCGCGTCGCGCGGCCGATGCCGTCGCGCAGCGCGGCGAGCAGGAGGTCCTCGACCATCGCGCGGTCGGAGAGGTCCGCCTCTTCGGACAGCTCGACCGAGAGCACCTGGCCGTCGCCGTCGACCTCGACGCGCACGACGCCGCCGCCCGCGCTGCCCTCGACGCGCGCCTCGGAGATCTCCGCCTTCGCCTTGTCCATCTCGCGCTGCATGGCCTGGGCCTGGCGCAAGAGGTTGCCCATGTCACCGAGTCCGCTCATCCGCTCAGTCCTCCAACCTGCCTTCGAAGACGTTCTTGACCGTGTTCGTGAAGTCGTCGTCCGCGTTGCCGCCGCGGGTCTGCTCCGCCGTCTCGATGCGCACCTCGACGTCGCCGCCGAGCAGGCCGGAGAACACGCGCTGGCAGATCTGCTGGTTGCGCCGCTCGAGGACGATCGGGCGGTCCGACTCGCGCAGGCGGCCGATGCGGATCACGACGCGCTCGGGCGTGAAGTCGACGAGCTCGCCGGAGCGCTCGAGCGCTTCCGCCATCGAGGCGGCGCGCTGCTTCAGCTCGACCAGGAAGCTCGACCACGCCTCGGCGGCGCTGGAGCGCGCGGCTCGGTTCGCGGTGATCGCGCGGTCCGCGGCGGGCGGGGCGCTCGGGCTCGGCGGGGCGGCGTTCGGCGCGGGTTGCTGCGGAGCCGTCCGCGCCGCGGGGGGGGCCGTCCGCGCCGCGGGAGGGGCTGCCGCTTGCGGCCTGCCGGCGGGGGGCGGCGCCGGCACGACGACGCCGGACGCGAGGCGCGCCTCCAGCGCGGCGAGGCGCTGGACGAGCTCCGCGAGCGGCAGCGTCGCCTCCGCGCGCGCGAGGCCGAGCAGCGCGACCTCGAGCACCGCGTGCGCGTCGCTGCGCAGCAGCGCCATGCGCTCGCGCGCCAGGATCAGCTCCTCGAGCATCACCTCGAGGCGGTCCGCGCCGAGCCGCGACCCGAGGTCCGCCAGCTCGCGCCGCGCGTCGGGGTCGGCCTCCACGAAGGGCGCGTCGGCGCCGCAGTGCGCCAGGACCAGCGCCAGGCGCAGGTGCTGCAGCAGGCCGGCGCAGACCTCCTCGGCCGCGGACTCGCCCTGCGGCAGCGCGCGCAGCAGCCCCGGGCGGTCGCCCGCGACGACGAGGCGCACGATCTCCGTGAGCTGCGCGTGGTCCGCGCCCGTCGAGAGCTTCTCGAGGTCCGCGACGGTCGGCGCGTCGCCGACGAGCGCCAGCAGCTGGTCGGCCAGCGTCAGCGCGTCGCGCATGCCGCCGCGCGCGCGCGCCGCGATGCCGGCGCTGACCCCCGCCTCGGCGCGGATCGACTCCCGCTCGAAGATCTGGTCCAGGCGGCCGGTGATCTCCTCCTGGCTGAGCGTCGACAGCTTCAGCACCTGACAGCGCGACAGCACCGTCTCGATCACCTTGTGCGGCTCGGTCGTCGCGAAGATGAACTTCACGTGCGCCGGCGGCTCCTCCAGCGTCTTCAGCAGCGCGTTGAACGCCGACTTCGACAGCTGGTGCACCTCGTCGATGATGTAGACCTTCGCGCGCCCTTGCATCGGGCGGTAGTTGGCCTCCTCGCGCAGCTCGCGGACGCTGTCGACGCCGGTGTTCGACGCGGCGTCGATCTCGATCACGTCGGGGAACGCGCCGCGCGCGATCGCGGTGCACGCGTCGCAGACGCCGCAGGGGTCGGCGGTCGGCCCCTGCTCGCAGTTCAGCGCCTTGGCGAAGATGCGCGCCGTCGTCGTCTTGCCCGTGCCTCGCGGCCCGCACAGGAGGTACGCGTGCGCCACGCGATCCGTCTCGATCGCGCGCTGCAAGGTGCCGGTGACGACCTCCTGCCCGGTGACGTCCCGGAAGGTCTCGGGCCGGTACTTCCGAGCGAGGACTTCGTAGGCCATGGCCCGAGTGTAGCGCGTGCGCGCGGCGCGGGACATCCGCGACGGGCCGTCGTCACGCGCGGCGAGCGCGGTGGGCGAACGCGACGAGCGCGGAGGTGGGCCCGGGCACCGCGCGCATGGAACGAGATCCTTAGGGCTGCTCCGTTCCCGGCCTGACCCGGTTCGAATCCGCCCCATCGCATGGGACCGGACCCACCGCCGCGCTCGGCGATGGTCTGGCGTCGTGTTGTCGCCCCGCCGTCGGGCGGGATGGCGGAGAGGGAGGGATTCGAACCCTCGATGCCGTTGCCGACATACACGCTTTCCAAGCGTGCTCCTTCAGCCACTCGGACACCTCTCCGTAATTGTCCCGATCGCGAGGACGTCGGTGCCGTCTCCACGGTCGTGTGCGCCTTCGTCGGGAACGGACGCAGTGCGGGGCTCTCGAACGGGGCGCGAGGCCGGCGCCGTCGGCGGCTGCCGCCCGTTCCCGCGGTTCCTCTGCGCGGTTCATCTGCGCGGATCCTCTGCGCGGATCCACTGCGCGGATTCAGAGCGCCGTTCCTCAGCAAGGTTCGTCGGCCAGAGACGCGGCGGGGGGATGGCGGAGAGGGAGGGATTTGAACCCTCGGTGCAGTTGCCCACACGCTGGTTTTCGAAACCAGTCCCTTCAGCCGCTCAGGCACCTCTCCGTTGCGATCCGCCGAGGCGGCCGCCGTCGCGGGGCTAGGAGTCGGACCCTTCGGTCCGGCCCTCGGCCGCCGCGCGTCTCTTGCTTTGAAAGAACTCGACCAGCAGGGTGCGCGCCTCTTCGGCGGCGACGCCCTCGCGGATCGCGATCCGGTGGTTCAGGCGCTCGTCGGAGAGCACCTCCCCCAGCGAGGCGCACGCGCCGAACTTCGGGTCGCGCACGCCCCAGACGACGCGGTCGACGCGCGCGTGGAGCAGCGCGCCGGCGCACATGAAGCACGGCTCGACCGTGGTGTAGCAGGTCGCGCCGACCAGGCGCTGGGCGCCGACGTGGGCCGCGGCCTCGCGGATCGCGTGGATCTCGGCGTGCCCGGTGGGGTCGGCGGCGGCGCGGGTGCGGTTCCAGCCGCGCCCGATGCACGCGCCGTCGAGCACGATCACGGCGCCGATCGGCACCTCGTCCTCTTCCTCGGCGCGGCGGGCGCAGGCGAGGGCCTCGCGCATCCAGCGCAGGTCCTCCGCGTCGCGGCGGTCGTCGGGGTCGATCGGTTGACTCAAGGAGCGGGGGGCGCGGTCCGTCGTAATCGCGTCCTCGAGACGGTCACGACCGGAGTCTGTACCGGAGTCACTACCGGAGCCGCGGTCGGGATCGCGTTCCGCGGCGCGCGCACGCGCCGCGGAGTTGGATGGTACACCCCACAGGATTCGAACCTGTAACCTCCTGATCCGTAGTCAGGTGCTCTATCCAGTTGAGCTAGGGGTGCGTCGGGGCGGAAGGTTGTAGCCGTGTGCCCAGGCCGTGTCAAGCGCGCGCGAAGCCCAATTCCCGGACGTTTCTTCGCGCCCCCGAGTGAGCGCGCGCGAGCCGGCCGGCGCCGGCTGGACCCCGGGTCCCGAGCCGCTAGAGTCTCTACCATGACCCCCACCGCGAGCCCTCGTCACCTGGTTCACCTCGGCGATCTGGAACAGTCGGAGCTCGAGGACTGGATCGAGCTGTCGCTGTCGATCAAGCGCTCCGGCGCCGCGCCCGCCCTGCCCGGGCGGTCGCTCGGCATGCTGTTCTTCCGCGGCTCGCTGCGCACGCGCACCTCGTTCGAGGCGGCCGTGAACCAGCTCGGCGGACACGCGATCAACATGTCCGCGGCGAGCGACTTCTGGGACCTCGAGGCGCGCGAAGGCGTCGTGATGGACGGCCGCGCGCCGGAGCACATCCGCGACGCCGCGGCGGTGCTGTCGTCGTACGTCGACGCGCTGGCGATCCGCCCCGCCCCCGCCGGGCACTCGTGGGAACTCGACCGTCGCGACGAGGGCATCCACGCCTGGGCGATGCACGCGCGCGTCCCGGTCATCAACATGGAGTCCGCGCTGTGGCACCCGCTGCAGGCGCTCGCCGACACGATGACGATGCGCGAGAGCCTCGGCGCGCTCGCCGGGCGCAAGCTCGCGATCGTGTGGAGTCACGCGCCGGAGCCGTCCAGCCCCGCGGTCGTCCACTCGCTGCTCGTCGCGGCCGCGCGCTTCGGCATGAACGTCTCGGTCGCGCACCCGACCGGCTACGAGCTGGACGGCGAGGTGATCCGCCGCGCGAAGAACGCCGCGGAGACCTCCGGCGGGACGGTGGAGTTCACGTCGGAGCGCGAAGCCGCGGCCAAGGGCGCGCACGTCGTGTACGCGCGTTCGTGGCGCTCGATCGAGCACTACGGCAACACGACGCTGGCGGCCAGCCAGCGCTCGCGCACGGCCGGGTGGTCGGTGGACGAAGCGCTGATGAAGCTGGGCGAGGACGCGCGCTTCATGCACGCGATGCCGATCCGGCGCAACCTCGAGGTCACCGACGAGGTGCTCGACGGGCCGCGCAGCCTGACGCTGACGCAGGCCGAGAACCGTCTGCACTCGCAGAAGGCCGTCCTGACCCGCCTCCTCGGCCGCTGAACGGGAGGGCGTCGCCATGGCCGCACCGGACTTCGTCCACCTCCACGTCCACTCCGAGTACAGCCTGCTCGACGGTGCGAACCGCATCGGCGACCTGGTGAAGGCGTGCCTGAAGGACGGGCAGCCCGCGCTCGCGTTGACCGACCACGGCAACATGTTCGGCGCGATCGAGCTGTACCAGAAGTGCACGGCGAAGGGCGTGAAGCCGATCGTCGGTTGCGAGGTGTACATCGCCCGCGACTCGATGCACAAGCCGCACAGCAAGGCGAAGGGCAACGGGTACAACCACCTGACGCTGCTCGCGCGCAACGAGGAGGGCTACCGCAACCTCGTGCAGCTGGCGTCGAAGGCGTACGTCGACGGCTACCACTTCCGTCCGCGCATCGACAAGGAGCTGCTGTCGAAGCACACGGCGGGCATCAACTGCCTGTCCGGTTGCCTGGCCGGCGAGATCAACCAGCTGTTCCGCCTGGACAAGGAGGCCGAGGCCGAGGCGCTCGCCGTGCAGCTGCGCGACATGTTCGGGCCCGAGCACTTCTGGCTGGAGCTGCAGCGCAACGGCATCGAGCTGCAGGACCGCGTCAACGAGTCGATGGTCCGCCTCGCGCAGCGCACCGGCATCCCGCTGATCGCGACGAACGACATCCACTACCTGCGCCACGAGGACTGCGAGGCGCAGGACGTGCTGCTGTGCATCAACACCGGCGCGAAGAAGGCGGAGGAGAAGCGCTTCAAATTCGAGACGGACTCGCTGTACTTCAAGACGCGCGAGGAGATGGCGCACATGTTCCGGGACCTCCCGGACTCCATCTCCGCGACGATGGACGTCGCCGGCCAGACCGAGCTCGAGATCGAGTTCGGCAACTACCACCTTCCGATCTTCACCGCGGACACCGGCGAGACGCAGGACCAGATCTTCGACCGCCTGCTCGAGGAAGGCCTCGTGCGCAAGTACGGCGCGGACCACCCCGAGGCGCGCCAGCGGCTGGAGTACGAGAAGGGCGTCATCCGTGAGCTGGGCTTCGTCTCGTACTTCCTGATCGTCTGGGACCTGATCAAGTGGGCGCGCGACCACGGCATCCCCGTCGGCCCCGGCCGCGGTTCGGCCGCGGGATCGATGGTCGCCTACCTGCTCGACATCACGCTGGTCTGCCCGCTGCACTACGGCCTGATCTTCGAGCGCTTCCTGAACTCCGCGCGCGTGTCGATGCCCGACATCGACATCGACTTCTGCAAGGAGGGTCGCGAGCGCGTGCTGGCGTACACCCGCGAGAAGTACGGCGACGAGAAGGTCGCGCAGATCGCGACCTTCGGGACGATGGCGTCGCGGACGGTCGTGCGCGACGTCGGGCGCGTGCTCGACGTGCCGCTGAAGGACGTCGACCGCGTCGCGAAGAAGATCCCGCAGGGCCCCGGCGCGCCCAGCCTGGCGGAGGCGCTGAAGTCCGACCCGGACCTGATCGAGCTGTCGAACGACGCCAGCCTGAAGGAGCTGTTCGCGCTGTCACTGCCGCTGGAGGGCATGGCGCGGCACATGTCGACGCACGCCGCCGGCGTCGTCATCGCGGACAAGCCCATCGACCACTACGTCCCGCTCGCGAAGAACGGCGACGACGTCTGCACCCAGTGGCCCGCGCCGCAGCTCGAGGAGCTCGGGCTGCTGAAGATGGACTACCTGGGCCTGCGGACGCTGACGATCATCGACCGCGCGCTCGCGAACATCCGCAAGCAGGGCGGCACGCCGCCGGACCTCGACAACCTGGGGCTGAACGACCCGAAGACCTACGAGATGCTGATCGCCGGCGACACGCAGGGCGTCTTCCAGCTCGAGTCGGAGGGCATGCGCAAGCTGATCGCGCGCATCAAGCCGGACTGCTTCGAGGACCTGATCGCGATCCTCGCGCTGTACCGACCGGGCCCGCTCGAGTCGGGCATGGTCGACATGTTCGTGCGCCGCAAGCACGGCGAGGAGCCGATCGAGTACCCCCACCCGATGCTCGAGGGCCTCCTGAAGGAGACCTACGGCTGCATCGTCTACCAGGAACAGGTCATGCTGATCTCGAACCAGCTGGCCAACTTCGCGCTGAACGACGCGGACAACCTGCGCAAGGCGATGGGCAAGAAGAAGCCCGAGATCATGCAGAAGTTCTCGGCGCAGTTCCTCGAGGGGGCGATCGCGAACGGCTGCGACCCGGAGATCGCGCAGGTCACCTGGGACAACATCGTCAAGTTCGGCGGCTACGGCTTCAACAAGTCGCACTCGACCGCCTACGCGCTGATCACCTACCACACGGCGTACTTGAAGGCGCACCACCGCACCGCCTTCCTCGCGGGCAACCTGTCGTGCGAGATGGGCGACTCGGACAAGGTGAAGGTGCTGCTGGACGACGCGCGCTCGGCGGGCACGGAGATCCGCCTGCCCGACCTGCGCATGTCGGCGTGGGAGTTCGAGCCCGAGGAGGGCGCCATCCGCTTCGGCCTCGGCGCGATCAAGGGCGTCGGCAAGCGCGCGGCGGAGATCCTGGTCGCGGCGCGCGACGAGCTGAAGAGCGAGAGCAAGCCGATCGGCCTGCACGCGCTCGCGTCGCAGGCCGACCCGACCGAGGTCGGCAAGACCGCCTGGGAAGCGCTGATCAAGGCCGGCTGCTTCGACTACTCGGGCCACAACCGCGGCGCGGTGCACGCGGCGCTCGAAGGCGCGATGGCGGACGGCGCGCGCGCCGCCGCCGATCGCCGGTCGGGCCAGGGCGACCTGTTCGGCGGCGGCGGCGCGGCCGAGCCCGAGGGCGGCGATGACGGGATCGACGACGGCATCGACGACGCGAAGGCCTGGGACGAGCAGGACACGCTGAAGGCGGAGTACGAGGTGCTCGGCTTCTACCTTTCCGGCCACCCGCTCGAGGAGCGCGCCGGCCTGATGAGCATCCTCGCCAACGTCGGCACGGACCGCCTGCACGAGATGCCCGGCGGCGGCGAAGTGCGCCTGGCGGGCATGATCGTGAACTACTCCGAGGCGATCGTGAAGTCGGGCCGCATGGCGGGCCAGAAGATGGCGCGCTTCCGCCTCGAGGACCTGAAGGGCAGCGTCGGCGTCACCTGCTTCCCGCGCACCTTCGAGGAGTGCCGCGACAAGCTCGAGGAGGGCGCGGTCGTCGTGCTGAAGGGCAAGCTCGAGGACGGCACCGAGGAACCCGCGGTCCTGCTCGACGAGCTGATGACCGTCGAGGAGGCGATCGAGCGCTTCCAGGGCGGCGTCGTCATCCAGCTGGGCCCCGAGGACAAGGGCGTGTTGGAGCCGCTCGAGACCCTGCTGCGCGAACACCGCGGCCAGCAGCCGCTGTACTTCCTCGTGCGCGGCGACGACGGCCACAGCCGGCGCGTGCGCGCGGGGACGAACTGGAGCGTCTCGATCTCCGACGTGCTCGCGCGCGAGATCGACGGGCTGCTGGGGCGCGGACGCGTGCGCCTGGCGCGGGTCTAGCGGCGCCCGCGCGCCGCGCTCCCCCACCCTCGCGATGGACGACGCGAAGCCGCAGCGCAGCGCCCGGGCCGCGGCGGTGGTCTTCGTCTGCCTGGCGGCGGGCGTGTGGTTCGCGATGCGGGCGGAGCGCGGCGGGCAGCACGGCGATGCCGTCACGCCGCCGGCGCGCGAGGTGGCGACGGCGCCCGACCCCGGCGAGCTCGCGGCCCCCGAGGTCGCCCCTCGGGCCCCGACCGACCGCGAGGTCGCGCCGGTCCCCGACGCGCCGCCGGAGGTCGTCGAGGAGCCGCAGGACGAGGTCGCGCCGCTGCCCGACCCGGTCGAGCGCGGGGAGTGCGCGCTGTTCCTGCAGCTGTTCGACGCGGAGACGCGCGAGCCAGTGCGGTCGAACGTGCAGCTGTGGCGCCTCGACGCGCCGGGGAACGAGGGCTGGACGCGCGGCGACCAGCTGCAGGCCACGCTGGACGTCGGCGACGGCGGGCGCTGGTTCCGGGAGTTGCCGGCGGGCCGCTACCGCGCGCGCTGCGAGGGCGAGCACCGTGCCGCGGAGGACCCGCCCGAGTTCGTCGTGGAGTGCCCCACGACCTCGCACCACCTGGACCTCTCCCTGCCGCGCGAGCGCGACGTGACGGTCCGGCTGTTCACCGCGGACGGCGACCCGGTGCGCCGCGCGGAGTTCCGCCTGGAGCGCCGCGGCGCGCACACGCGGTCCGCGGACCGGCCGTCGTGGGTGACGCGCCGCGAGCCGACCAACGGCGCCCTGTCGTCCGTCTTCGGCATGGGCGGCGGCTGGTCGGGCCGCATGCGCGGCGGATGGCGCGCGCTGGAGGCGGACGCGACCGGACGCTTCCTGGTCGGCGCGTGCGCCGAGGGCACGCGCACGTCGACGCCGACCTACGTGCTGGAGATGCGCGCGGGGGACTTCGCGCCCGTCTACCACGACTTCGACGGCGACGCGGAGACGATGGACCTGGTCTCGGTGCTGATCGATCCCGCGCCGGTGCAGGCGTCGGTCCTGGCGCCGGACGGCCGGACCTGCGCGGAGCTCGCGGACGGCCTGCGCGTCACCGCCGGCGCGGTCGGCGCCACCGACGACCCGCGCGCGGACCGCGAGCGCGTCGTGTTCGAGGCGTCGCGGCGCTGGAAGGACGACTACCAGGACCTCGAGTTCGAGTTCCGCGTCACGGACCTTCCTCTGCCGACGCGTCACCTGGAATCGAAAGCCGCACCGACCCCCCGCTGAACGGGTCGCCCGATCCGGCCATCGCGCGCGCGGCGTCGACGTAGTCCATCGGTTCGTCGGCGCCGTCCTCGGCGAGCGCACGCACTCCTTCCAGGCCCAGCACCCGCACGATCGAGTACATCGCCTTCCTCGCGCGCTGACCCTCCTCCAGCGTCAACGCGTACCAGTGCTCCTCGCCCGGGTAGAAGGCCGAGCCAGGCACGCTGAAGGTCCCGGTCGTGGTGAGGTCGCTGTCGAGCTCTGCCGTGCGACCCAGGACCGTGAAGGAGACGTACTCCGCCAGCCCCTCCTCCACGGAGATCGGGATCGGCGCGTAGGGCGAGTCCACGACGTACCAGTGCACGAGTTCGTGCGCGACGACGTACTCGAGCTGCGGCCGCCCGTTCCGCCCGATCATCACGCGGTCCGCGACGCAGACCGCAAGCGGCCCGCCCTCGTCCACCATGTCCAGCTCGAGCAACCAGACCGACGGCGGGTCCGTCCGGTCGGAGTCGAGGATCTCGCGGATGCGCGGCGCGACGGCCATGCACTCGAGGACGCGCTCGGCGAGCTTCGGCTCGTAGGCGCGCGCCTCGCCGATCTCGTTCGAGACCGAGAAGTCCGGCGGCGCGTGGTCCGGCACGGTGAAGACGTAGGGGCCCGTGGCGCAGGCCGCGGCGAGAAAGGCGCAGAAGGCGCCGAGCGAGGTGCGAAGGTCAGGCATGGCGAGCGTGCGGTAGAGGTTCGGCGGCCGCCGAAGTCGACGACCGATCGGGGCTGGAATCGTAACCCCGGAGGCCCGGCGCATGCCGAGCCCCCGGGCGACGGCATCAGTAGGCGTACTCGAGCTCGAGGCTGCCGGTCCGCGCGCGGGACATGCGGTCGGTCTTGAACTCGACCAGGCCGCTGTTCGCGTAGAACACGCCGGGCGTGGTGCCGATGTCGAGCGCGAGGAGCGGAAGCTGGACCTCGACGACGTCCCAGTCCCCCACCCGCTGCACGGTCGCGCCGGCGTCCAGGCTCGCCGAGTATCCGCCCTGATTCAGGTCGAAGTCCCAGTGCTCGACGACGCCGGGCCACGCCGTGCGCAGCGTCACCCCGGTCGTCGTCGGCGTCAGGCTGCTGTGGAACAGCACCTCGACCGAGGACGGGACCACGGCGCCGGGACCGACTTGCAGGATCGGTCGCAGCAGCGCGTCGACCTCGCGGGACTCCGCGGCCCGCACGAGGAACGCGTAGTAGGTGCTCTCGACGCCCAGCGTGTCGTCCGCGACGATCGGCCCGCCGAACACCACGAAGTCACGCACGTCGGAGTGCGCCGCCAGCGGCAGCGCGTCGTCGCGGTCGCGGCCCAGGTCGCCGGCGGTGAAGGGCGGCTCGACGCACTTGCCCTTCTTCTCCTCCGGCTTGGGCGGGCACTTCACGACCTTGACCTCCCAGTAGGAGGCGTTCGCGGGGACGGAGCCGGACGCGCTGCCGTGCTCGTCCATCCGCACCATCACGGTCTCGATCTTCCGTCCGCCCAGGTCGGACCACGTCATCTCCAGGCAGCGGCCGGCGTGGTCCGTGCCGCCGTGGACGTCGTAGGTCCGCTCCCCGTTGGAGACGGTGATCGACCACTCGATGTTGCCGAGGCGGGGAATGGAAATCTCCCCTCCACCGCTGGCCGAGCCGGTCGCGCCGCAGGAGTAGATGGAGAAGCAGAGCAGCAGGGCGAGGAAGCCGAGCCCCGCGCCGCGCCAGAGGGTCGCGCAGATCATGTGTTCACCAGAGAGAGAGCGCCCCGTCGCGGGCCGCGAGCGCGGCCCCGGACCCCGCGCGCGCTCGGGGCCGGCGGCGCGCGGAGGGCCGGGCGCGTCGGTGTGCTCGGCCACGACGGGAGACCGGCGCGCGCTCGCGCGGTTCGCCCCCGGGCGGCGGATTCTTCGCGACGGTCGCGCGGCGCCCCGGATCGGGTGGCGACGCGAGCGCGCTCGAGCCGCACCGCCCGGCGTCGCAGGCGTCGCAGCCGTCCCTAGCCACCGCGGACCCCCGCCCGCCTCGGGGGACCGCCCCGCGCGGGGCGCGGTCACCGCCCGGGCGGCGGCTTCCTCGCGCGACTCCCGCTCGCGGGACGCCCCCGTGGGCGCTGCTCCCTCCCCGCCCCTGCGCTCCCCCCGTGCTCTCCCGGCGTCCTCCCGGCGTCGACACGAACGACGGGCGCCCGGCCGTGATCGGCCGGGCGCCCGTGCAGTCGTTCCCGTCGCGCCTACTCGGCGTCCGCGGCGACCTCGGCCTCGGCCGGGGTGCGCTCGACGAACTCGATGATGGCGCGCTCGCCCGCGTCACCGAGACGCGGCTTCGAGAGCTTCAGGATCCGGCAGTAGCCGCCGGGGCGCTCCTGGAAGCGCGGGCCGATGACCTCGAACAGCTTGGAGACGGCTTCCTTGTTCCGCAGCGCCGCGAACACGCGGCGGCGGTTGTGGACGCTCGACTCCTTCGAGATCGTGACCAGCTTCTCGATGAAGGGGCGCAACGCCTTCGCCTTCTGGACGGTGGTGGTGATGCGCTCGTGCTCGATCAGCGAGGCAGCCATGTTGCGCTGCATCGCCGTCCGGTGACTGGCCGTACGGCCGAGCTTGAAGCCCTTTACGCGGTGTCGCATGTCGTCGGTCTCCTTCGTCTAACGACTCTCGTCGTTAGGAGATCTGCATCCCGAGGCTCAGGCCCCGCTCCGCCAGTTTCGTCTTGATCTCGGTGAGGCTGGTCTTGCCGAGGTTCTTCAGGTTCATGACCTCGCTCTCGGACAGAGCGACGAGGTCCCCCAGCGTGCGCAGGTTCGCGCCGTCGAGGCAGTTCCGGGCGCGCACGGAGAGCTCGAGCTCCGACAGCGATTCCGACAGGCGGTCGCGCAGCTCGTTCGTCTCCTGGTTCGCCGGGTTGAAGTCGGACGTCGTGGGCGACTCCGGCATCAGCTCCTCGGAGCTGTCGCTGTCGAACAGGACGAACGGGTTCAGGTGCTTGCGGTAGATCTTGGCCGACTCGATCAGCGCCAGTTGCGGCGTGACCGTGCCGTCCGTCCAGATCTCGAGCACCAGGCGGTCGTAGTTCGTCAGCTTGCCGACGCGCGTCGCCTCGATCGAGTAACGCACGCGGTGCACCGGCGAGTAGATCGAGTCCACGGGGATCGTGCCCAGCTCCTGGGTCGTCTCCGCGTTCTCCTCGGCCGGGACGTAGCCGCGACCCTTCGCGACCTTCATCTCGACGTTGAACTCGGTGTCCATCGTGAGCGTCGCGATGTGCAGGTCGGTGTTCACGACCTTCGCGTTGCCCTCGCAGACCACGTCCGCGCCGGTCACCTCACCCTTGTCCGTCTTCGAGATCCGGCAGGTGATCGGCTCGTCACCGTTGTACTGAATGCGCAAGCGCTTCAGGTTCAGGATGATGTCCGTCGCGTCCTCGTAGACGCCTTCCAGCGAGTCGAACTCGTGGGAGGTGCCCTCGATGTTCACCGCGGTGATCGCGGTGCCCTCGATGGACGACAGCAGCACACGGCGCAGGCCGTTGCCGATCGTGTGGCCGAAGCCGCGCTCGAACGGCTCGATCACGAACCGGCCGTACTCGTTCGACAGCGAATCGGCGTCCGGCGTGACCCGGCTGGGCAGTTCGAAATTGCGCCAACGAATCCTCATGGGGTCCCCTACTTCGAGCAGAGCTCGATGATGAGCTGTTCTTGGATCGGGTGCGGGACGTCCTCGCGGCGCGGGATGCCGTTGATCTTGGCCTCCATCGCGTCACCGGAGACCGACAGCCAAGCCGGGACGGGCTGCGACTTGTTCACTTCGACGGCTTCGCCGACGATCTTCTTCGTCTTGTCCTTCGACGCCGGCTTGACCACGTCGCCAGGGCGCACCTGGAACGACGAGATGTCCACGCGACGGTCGTTGACCGTGAAGTGACCGTGGTTGATGAGCTGGCGCGCGTGGTTGCGCGACAGGGCGAAGCCGCTGGAGAGGACGACGTTGTCGAGGCGACGCTCGAGCAGCATGAGCAGGTTCTCGCCCGTGTTGCCCTTCAGGCGCTCGGCCTCCTTGAAGTACAGGCGGAACTGACGCTCCAGCACGCCGTAGATGCGCTTCAGCTTCTGCTTCTCACGCAGGCGGACGCCGTAGTCCGTGACCTTGCTGCGCTTCTGCGCGTGGACTCCCGGCGGGTAGTCCCGGCGGGCGAGGGCGCACTTGTCGGTGAAGCAGCGCTGTCCCTTCAGGAACAGCTTCATGCCCTCACGACGGCAGAGCTTGCACTTGTTTCCGGTGTATCGAGCCATGTATCGCTTCTCTTAGACGCGCCGGCGCTTCTTGGCGCGGCAACCGTTGTGCGGGAGGGGGGTGACGTCCTGGATCGACTGGACCTTCAGGCCGGCGTTGGACAACGCGCGGACGGCGGACTCGCGGCCCGAACCGGCGCCCTTGATCCGCACCTCGACCTCTTTCATGCCGTTGCGCATCGCGGTCTGCGCGGCGGTGTCCGACGCGCGCTGGGCGGCGAACGGCGTGCTCTTGCGGGTGCCCTTGAAGCCCATCGCGCCGGCGGAGCTCCGGGAGATGGTCGCGCCCGCCGTGTCCGTGATGGTCACGAGCGTGTTGTTGAACGACGCCTTGATGTGCACGATCCCGCGGTTGACGTTCTTGCGGGCCTTGCGCTTGCTCGACTTGGCCATGGGTTACTTCATCCCCTTCACGGACTTCTTGCCGGCGACGGTCTTCTTGGGACCCTTGCGTCCACGCGCGTTGGTGCGCGTGCGTTGACCGCGGACCGGCAGGCCCCGGCGGTGACGCAGGCCGCGGTAGCTGCCGATGTCGCGCAGGCGCGCGATCGCGGCGGCCGTCTGGCGGCGCAGCTGACCCTCGATGACGTACTTCTTCTCGAGGTGCGTCGCGAGGTTGGTGATCTGTTCCTCGGTCAGGTCACGGGCGGCCATGCCCGGGTCGAGGTCCAGCTCGGCACACACCTGCTTCGACGTCGTGCGGCCCACGCCGTACACGTAGGTCAGCGCGATGTCGAGGCGCTTGTTGTTCGGGATGTCTACGCCAACTACACGCGGCATGATCGATCGCTCCGTCGGTCGGTTCTGTGGTCTACGTTCACTGAGGGGGTGGAGGCCGTCACTTGCCTTGACGCTGCTTGTGACGCGGGTCCGCGCTGCAGATCACCCGCAGGACGCCTTGGCGTCGGACGATCTTGCAGCTGGAGCACATCCGTCGAACACTGCTTCGGACTTTCATGACTATCTACGTCTCCTTCGCGGTCTGCGGTCGCCGCGAGAGATGATGCGGCCTTTGGTCAGGTCGTACGGGGACATCTCCACCGTGATCTTGTCGCCGGCCATGATCCGGATGTAGTGCATCCGCATCTTGCCGCTGACGTGCGCCATGATCTCGTGGCCGTTCTCCAGCTTCGCGCGGAAGCGGGCGTTCGGCAGGGCCTCGGTCACGATGGCCTCGAGGACGATCGGTTCCTCTTTCGCCATCAGGCGGCCTCCTCGAGACAGCGCACCAGGTCGGCGTACACGGCGTCCGGCTTCTGATCGCCGTTCACGCGCTTCAGCTGACCCTTGTTCTCATAGAAGCCGACGAGCGGGGCGGTCTGCTCGTGGTAGACCGCGAGGCGCTCGCGCACCACGTCCGGCTCGTCGTCCTTGCGGCGCTGGAGTTCCCCACCGCACGCGTCGCACACCCCCGCCTTCGCGGGCGGGGAGAATTCGAGGTGCTGGATGTTACCACAGCCCTTGCAGATCAGGCGACCCGCGGCCCGGCCGACGATCAGGGCGTCGTCGACCTCCAGCAGCAACGCGCGCGGCGTCTCGGCGCCCAGGCGCTCGGCGAGCGACTCGGCCTGCGGGATGGTGCGGGGGAAGCCGTCGAGCAGGTAGCCCTCGGCGCAGTCCGGCTTCGACACGCGGTCGAAGAGCATCTCCAGCACGAGCTCGTCGGGCACCAGCTGGCCGGACTCCATGAAGCCCTTGGCCCGCCGGCCCAGCTCGGTGTCGTTCGACAGGTTCTCGCGGAACAGGTCGCCGGTCGAGACGTGCGGGAGCCCCAGGCCGTCCGAGAGTCGGACGGCCTGCGTGCCTTTGCCGGCGCCGGGGGGGCCGAGCAGGATGACGACGCGACGGTCGCTCACGAGGCCTGCCCCCTGCGGCTCTTGCGGGACCAGTTCGGACCGCCGCCCTGCGGCTCGCCCGCCTCTTCCTTGTAGCCCTTCATGATCGCCTGCGCCTTCAGGCGGTCGACGAGCTCGAGAGCCACGCCCACGACGATCAGCACCGAGGTGCCGCCGAGGAAGTAGACCATCGACTGGTCGGGCAGGCTGCGCGGGGTCACGAAGGCCGGGAAGACCGCGATGATCGCGAGGAAGGCCGCGCCGGCGAGCGTGATGCGCGTCAGCGTGCTCGAGAGGTACTCGGACGTCTTCGCGCCCGGGCGGATGCCGGGGATGAAGGCGCCGTGCTCGCGCAGGTTGTTGGCGATCTCCTCCGGCTGGAACATCAGGCGGTTCCAGAAGAAGCAGAAGGCGAACACGAGCAGCACGTACAGCGTGACGTGCAGGACGTGCGTCTGGTCCTGGAACATGTCGCGCAGCGACACCCAGCCCAGCCACTCGAACAGGAGGCCCGGGATCACGAAGAGCACCGAGGCGAAGATGATCGGCATGACGCCGGCCATGTTCACCTTCAGCGGCAGGTAGTGGCGCTGGCCGCCGTACACGCGGCGACCGCGGGTCAGGCGCGCGTACTGGATCGGGATGCGGCGCTCACCCTTGTGGATGTAGACGACCACGAAGACCGTGATCACCCAGACCGCGATCAGCGACAGGATCGTCTGCCAGAACTCGGAGTCCTCGGCGATGCGCATGATCGCGGACGGCAGCGTCGCGATGATGCCGGCCATGATGATCAGCGACGCGCCGTTACCGACGCCGTGCTCGGTGATGAGCTCGCCGATCCACATGACGAGCAGCGCGCCCGCCAGCAGCGAGAAGATCACGATCGCGCCCAGCGCGACCGGGTGACCCTGCATCGCCGGGTCGATCATCTGCGGGTTGCGCAGGAAGATGCCCGTGTAGACGAAGACGCCCTGCAGGATCGCGATCGGGACCACGGAGAGGCGGGTCCACTGGTTGATCTTCTTCTGGCCCGAGGCGCCTTCCTTCTGGATCGCCTCGATCGCCGGCGAGATCTTGCCCAGCATCGAGAAGATGATGGACGCCGAGATGTAGGGCATGATCCCGAGCGAGAACAGCGTCGACTGGCCGATCGCGCTACCGGTGAGCGCGCTGACCATGCCGAAGAACTGGTTGCCCACGCTGGCGCCGATCTGGCTCACGTCCATACCCGGGATCGGGATCTGGAAGCCCAGACGGTAGGCCAGGAGCAGCAGGAGCGTCGTGACGATCTTGTCCCGCGTGTCCTTGACCCGGATCAAGTTGAGGAAGGACCCCTCCACTAGTTCTCGGCTCCTTCGGCCAGCTCGGCGCCCTTGTCGTCGAGGCGCACGACGGTGCCGCCGGCGGCCTCGATCTTCTGGACCGCGCTCTTGGAGAACTTCTGGGCGCGCACGGTCAGCTTGACCGAGCAGTCACCGTTGCCGAGCACCTTGAACAGCGGCGTGTTCATGCTGGCGAGGCCCGCGTCCAGGACGGCGTTCAGGTCGACGGTCGAACCTTCCGGGAAGCCCGAGAGGAGACCGACGTTGATCACCGTGTAGTCCTTGCGGAAGCGCGCGTTCGTGAAGCCGCGCTTGGGCACGCGACGGTAGATGGGCATCTGACCGCCTTCGTAACCCGGACGACGGCTGGCGCCGGAGCGCTGACCGCGACCCTTGTGGCCGCGACCGCTGGTCTTGCCCGAGCCGGAGCCCGTGCCGCGACCGATGCGGTTCCGCTTCTCGTACGCGGTGCCCTTCGAGAGAACTTCTTTCAGGTCCATCGCTCAGCCTCCGAACTCGACGCCGCGGAGCTCCTTGACCTGCTCCGGGGTGCGGAGCTGGGCCAGGGCGTCCAGGGTCGCCTTGATGAGGTTCATCGGGTTCGTGGACCCGTAGGACTTGGTGAGGATGTTCGAGATGCCGGCCATCTCGCACACCGCGCGCACCGAGGAGCACGCGATGATGCCGGTACCCGGCGAGGCGGGCAGCAGGCGGATCATCGAGCCGCAGTAGCGACCGGTGACCTCGTGCGGGATCGCGCCGTTCTCGTTGACCGGCACGCGCTGGAGGTGCTTGCGCCCGTCCTTCGCGGCCTTCTCGATGGCGTTGGGCACCTGGCGGGCCTTGCCGAAGCCGTAGCCGACGACGCCGGAGCGGTTGCCGACCACCGACAGGGCGGAGAAGGAGAAGCGACGGCCGCCCTTCACCACCGCGGCGGAGCGGTTGACCTTGACGAGGGCCTCGGTGAGCTCACCGAGCTCATCGACTTCGACCGAGTCCAGGAATTCGAACTTGCGTTTCATGTCTCTCTTTCGCTTGCGCTCGAACTGGCTGACTTAGAACTGGAGGCCGGCCTCGCGGGCGGCGTCGGCGAAGGCCTTGACGCGGCCCTGGAACGAGGAGGCACCGCGGTCGAAGGCGACCTTCTCGATCCCCTTCTCCTTGGCCTTGGCGCCGAGCTCGGCGCCGAGCGCCTTGGCGCGCTCCGTCTTGTTCTTGCCGGCGAGCTGGTCGGCGACCGCCTTGCCGGTGCTGCTGACCGCGCACAGGGTGTTGCCCGTGGCGTCGTCGATGATCTGCGCCGAGAAGTGCTTCAGGGTGCGGTTCACCGACAGACGCGGCAGGGTCGTGTCGCGGCGGATGCGAGCGCGGATCGACTGCTTGCGACGAAGGCGCTTCTTGTTCTTCAGCTGGAGGGCTCTCATGACTAGCTACCGAAGCTCTTGCCGGCCTTGCGGCGGACGTACTCGCCCTCGTAGCGGATGCCCTTGCCCTTGTAGGGCTCCGGCGGACGCACGGCGCGGATGACGGCGGCGATGTGGCCGACGGCTTGCTTGTCCGCGCCCTTGAGGACGATGGAAGTGGGGTTCGGGCTCTCGCAGGTCACGCCTTCCGGCATGTCGATCACGACCGGGTGGCAGAAGCCGATGTTCAGCGTGATCTTCTTGCCCTGGGACTGCGCGTTCCAACCGACGCCCTGGATCTCGAGCTTCTTCTCGAAGCCCTTCGACACGCCGTCGACCATGTTGGCGATCAGCGCGCGGGTCATGCCGTGGTAGGCGCTGGCCTGGCGGGCGCCGCCGGAGCCGTTGGTGCTGACGGTGGCCTCGTTGCCCTCGACCGACAGCTCGATCTCCGGACGGAGGGTCAGGCCCAAGGAGCCCTGCGGGCCCTTGACCGTCACCTCGCGCGCGCCGCCGAGCTTGACCTCGACGCCGGCCGGGATGGTGATGGGTTTCTTACCGATGCGGGACATGGATCAGCACACCTTGCAGAGGATCTCGCCACCGACGTTCTGCTCGCGAGCAGTGCGGTCGGAGATCACGCCCTTGGGGGTCGAGACCACGTAGATGCCGAGGCCGCTGAGCACGGGACGGATGTCCTTCGCGCCGAGGTAGCGGCGGCACCCGGGCTTGCTGACGCGCTCGATGGAGCGCACCACGTGCTCGCCGTCGGGTCCGTACTTGAGTTGGATCTCGAGGGTGCTGGCGGGCTTGCCCTCCTTCACCTCGTAGTTCTCGATGAAGCCCTCGGTCTTGAGGACCTCCGCGATGCCGACCTTCATGCGCGAGGCGGGCATCGAGACGTTCTTGCGCGAGATCCGGGTAGCGTTCCGGATACGCGTGAGCATGTCGGCGATGGGATCGTTCAGCATGTCGTTCTGTCCCCTACCAGGAAGCCTTGCGCATGCCGGGGATCTCGCCGAGCAACGCGTGCTCGCGGAGGCAGATCCGGCAGATCTGGAACTTGCGGTACACCGCGCGGGAGCGGCCGCACATCAGGCAACGGGTGTAGCCCCGCACCTTGAACTTGGGCTTGCGCTGCGACTTGACGATCAGAGAGGTCTTGGCCATGGCGTTTCGTGTCTTGGCGACTAGTTCTTGTCGTCGTGCTGGTCGGCGAAGGGCATGCCCAGCGCGTGCAGGAGCGCGTAGCCCTGCTCGTCGGTCTCGGCCGTGGTCACGAACGTGATGTCCATGCCCTGTTGGAACTCGATCCGGTCGAACTCGATCTCCGGGAAGATCGACTGCTCGCTGAGGCCGAGCGTGTAGTTGCCGCGACCGTCGAGCTTGGTCTTCACGCCGCGGAAGTCGCGGATACGAGGGAGGGCCACCGTCAGCAGGCGGTCGCAGAACTCCCACATGCGCTCGCGGCGCAGGGTGACCGCGCAGCCGATCGGCATGCCTTCGCGCAGCTTGAAGCCCGAGATCGCCTTGCGGGCGTTCCGGATCGTCGGACGCTGGCCGGTGATGATGCCCATGTCGCGCGCGGCGGCGTCGACCTTGGACTTGTTCTCGACCGCGCCGTGCACGCCCATGTTCACCACGACCTTCATCAGGCGCGGGACGGCGTTCACGTTCTTGATACCGAAGCGCTCTTGCAGCTTCGACTTGACTTCGGAGTCGTACTTCTCTTTGAGGCGGGGAGCCATCTCTAGTTCTCCTGCGTCGGACGACGACGCACGCCTTTGCCGGTCTGCGGATCGAGGTGCATCACGTTGCTCGCGTGCACGGAGCACTCCATCTGGACGCGCTCGCCCTGCGGGTTCTGCTGCGTCGGCTTGCGGTGCTTCCAGCGGACGTTGACGCCGTCGACGATCACGCGGTTGCGCTCGCGATCGACGGACTGGACCTCACCGGTGCGACCCTTGTCGTTGCCGGCGACCACGATGACCATGTCACCCTTGCGGACGTGCATCACACCACCTCCTGGGCGAGCGAGACGATCTTCATGAAGCGGCGGTCGCGCAGCTCGCGCGCGACGGCGCCGAAGATGCGGGTGCCCTTCGGGTTGCCCTCGCCGTCGACGAGCACGAGCGCGTTGCGGTCGAAGCGCACGTACGAGCCGTCGGCCCGACGCGTGTTCTTCTTCACGCGGACGAT
>JAUHYB010000320.1 GCA_030426745.1 bacterium | reverse complement strand
GAGTTGCGCCTCGAGCTCGGCCATGCGTCCGTCGATCTTGTCGTAGTCGACGAGCAAGCGCTGCAGGCCCTTCATCGCCTTGCCGGCGTTCTTCTTGTAGTCCTTGCGCAGCACGCGCTCCATGCCGCCCCACAGCTCCTTGGCGCTCGCCCGGTTGACCGGGACGATCGTCTCCGCGTCCCACGTCGCCAGGACGACGTGCGGCGGGATGGAGCCCTGGAAGAGCGAGGAAACCACGTGGTCCTCTTCCACGACCTCGTGCGGCAGGCGCACGCAGTGGAACCAACCGGTTCCGAGGATGAAGCGCTCGTCCTCGATGCTGCGCTTCAGGAGGTCGCCTTCCTTGTTCGCGCAACCTTCGCAGTCGCGCAGGATCAGGAGGGGACGGGGATCGTCTCCACGCAGGTGCTTGATCGCAGCCGCTTGTTCGAGGGCGACTTCCGCGGTCACGCGGGTATCACGCCACTCGATGTTGAGACGTTCCTTGGCCGTTTGCAGATGCTCCCAACTGGAGCCTGCGGTGCCTCCTCCGCCGCCGGTCGCGGCAGGGGTGGGGCCACCGCCACCACCGCATCAGCCGGGGACGGCGCCCGCGGGGGCGCCCATGATCGCGAAGGCGAGGGCGACAGCCCCCGTCTTGAGCAACAGGTTGCGCATGGAAGACTCCGTGCTTCTGGCGTGAAGATCCGCGGCGACGGGGCCGAGCGCCTGGAGCGGCTCGGCGGGTCGGTACGGCCGGGAAGAGGGATAGAGCTGCGGAGGGCACAGCCCCCGCCTGACTCATGCTATCGGAACGAACCGGAGTTCGCAGGACAAGTTTTGAAGGTCCCGGACCCGGCCCCAGGGGGCCCCGAGGGGGTCTAACCTCCACCTGGGAGGGCCTTTACGACGTTCCCAGGCCGCCTACCGCACGAGCCGCACGGTCCAGGGATAGCGGTACCCGCGCCCCTCGCTGACCGAGATGGCCGCCAGGATCGGCAGCACGATGCCCATCAGGGCCACCACCAGCAGCACCAGGATGCCGAGGCCGAACAGGAAGATGAGCGGGATCGACGCGAGGGCCAGCAGCAACAAGGTGATCTGGAAGTTCAGCGCTTCGCGCGACTCCTGCTCGGCGAACGGGCTCTTGTCGCGCTGCACCAGGTAGATGACCAGCGTCACCACGCAGGGCAGCCCGATCAGCGTGCCCGCGAAGATGCCGAGGTGACCGGCGAGCGCCCAGTTGCGCTCCTCGCTCGTCGGCTCGCCGGACCGCGCCTGCGCGCCGGCCTCGTGAGCGGCCCCTCCGAAGTCTCCGTGGTCGCCCGTCTCGGACATCACCGTCGCCGGCGCTTCGTGCTCTTCGTTCGTTTCCATGGTCACGCCCCTACGTCGTCGGGCTCCGCGCATTCTGTCTTCCTCGCGAGCGAAGGTCGACCGCGGCGCGCGTCGACTTTCCCGCCGGGTCGCGCGACAATGCGCGCATGCGAGGGAAGCGCGACGACCACGACGACACGCCGCCGCCGAACCACGCGCTGGCGGGGCTGCGAGCGCTGCGCGCCGGCTTGCCCGACGGCCCCGGCCCCGAGGCGGACGAGACCGACGCCGCGCGGGCGGCGCCGGCGGCGGGCGACCTGCCGCGGCTCGTCGCGCGCAAGGAGCGCAAGGGCCACGGCGGACGCACGGCGACGCGCGTCTCCGGCCTGTCCGACGACGCCGCGCGGCGCGACGAAACGACGCGCGCGTTGAAGCGGGCGCTGGGCTGCGGCGCGCGCTGGGACGAGACCGACCTGATCGTGCAGGGCGGCGACGTCGAGCGCGTGGCGGCCTGGTTCGAGGCGCGCGGTCACGTCGTCGTGCGCGGCACGCGATGACCGATACGATCGAGGACCGCCTGGCCGCGTGGCTCCGCGCCGACGAGCTCGACGCGCGCTTCGAGCTCGCGGCCCTGCCGGACGACTTCGCGGCCGATGCCGAGGAGCGCGACGTCCGCCCGTCGCGGCCCGCGCCGCTGCGCGTGTCGACGAAGACGCCCCGCTCGGTCCGCGCGAGCGCGATGCGCACGCCGGCAGGGCGCGCCCGCGTGCTGCACACCTTCTGCCACCACGAGCTGCAAGCCGCCGAGCTGTTCGCGTGGGCGGTCCTGCGCTTCCCGCGCACGGAGCTCGCGTTCCGCCGCGGGCTCCTGCAACTGCTGCGGGACGAGCTGCGCCACGCGCGGCTGTACCGCGCGGAGATCGAGCGCCTCGGCGCGCGCTTCGGCGACCACCCCGTGCGCGACTGGTTCTGGGACCGCGTCCCGGCGCGCCCCGACCCGATCTCCTTCGTCGCCTTCCTGGGCATCGGCCTGGAGGGCGGCAACCTCGAGCACGCGCGACGGTACGCCGCGCGCTTCCGCGAGGCGGGCGACGAGCGCGCGGCGCGCGTGCAGGACGTCGTCGCGCGGGAGGAAGAGGCGCACGTCCGCTTCGCCGCGACGTGGTTCCGGCGCTGGACGGGAGGCGTGGACTTCGACGCCTGGCGGGCGCGGCTGCCGGATCCGCTGTCGCCGTCGATCCTGCGCGGCACGCCGCTCGACCGCGCGTCCCGTCGCCGCGCCGGTCTGGACGACGCCTTCCTCGACGCGCTGGAGGAGTGGCCCTGCGCGTCGCCCCGCTCGTGAGCCCCGCTCCTGGACCCGGTCGTCGAGGCGAGCCACCGGGCCCTGACGCGGAGGCGGTCCCGGCGCGCCCCGACCGCGAGGCCGGCCGGCGGCGCGACGCCGCGGCGATCCGCGGGCCGACGAGGGCGCCCCTCCGGGTCTCCCGGAGGGATCTGAACGTCCCCTTCATCCGCGTCGCGGTCCCGTGGGGGGGATGCGTGCGGGACCGTCTCGATGCCGTCCGCCCGGATCCGGGGCAGCGGGGTAGAATTCCAGGACGTGCGGTTGTCGCTCGGACGCCGCCCTCCGTCTCCCGCCACCGCCTTCGCCATGACTCGCAGCCTCTCGACGCTCGCCTGCGCCGCCGCCGGCGTCGCCACGACTCTCTGCGCGCTCGCCGCCCCGGCGCCCGCGCAGAACCTCACCACGGAACTCTACCTGGGCGGCCTGAACAGCCCGGTGGCGATGCGCCAGCCCGACGGCGAGCAGCGCATCTTCATCCTGTCGGAGCGCAAGGGCATCCACGTCGTCGACAACGGCGTCCTGCAGCCCACGCTCTTCCTGGACCTCTCGGCCGAGCCGGGACAGGGGATCGAAGGCATCTGCGGGATGGCCTTCCACCCCGACTACGTGAACAACGGTCGCCTGTGGGTGTCCTGGATGGACGCGAGCCAGGTCACGCACGTCATGGAGTACACGCGCGACGCGAACGACCCGAACAAGGCGGACGTGTCGAGCGCGGTGCACCTGTTCGGTCCCACGCTGCAGCCGTCGAACATCCACAACTGGTACGACATGCACTTCGGCCCGGACGGGATGCTGTACCTCGCGTTCGGTGACGGCGGCGGCGCGCACGACCCGAACGGCTACGCCCAGGACCTGACGACGACCTTCGGCAAGATCCTGCGCGTGGACGTGAACACCGGGACGCCGGGGACCTACGCGATCCCGCAGGACAACCCCTTCGTCGGCCAGCCCGGCGCCGCCGAGGAGATCTGGCACTACGGCATCCGCAGCCCGTGGCGCTTCAGCTTCGACCGCGACACCGGCGACTTCTGGCTCGGCGACGTCGGTCAGGCGACGCGTGAGGAGATCAACTTCGCGGCCGCCGGCACGTCGGGCGTCAACTTCGGCTGGCGCTGCATGGAGGGCTTCCTCTGCACGCTGCTGCCGGCCTGCGCGTGTCAGCAGCCGAACTGGACCGAGCCCGTCATCGACTACGACCACAGCCAGGGCTGCGCGGTCATGGGCGGACACGTCTACCGCGGCGACGACATCCCGTGGCTCGACGGCACGTACTTCTACGCGGACTTCTGCACCGGCCGCATCTGGACGCTCGAGTACGACGGGACCACGGTCACCAACCACGTCGAGCGCACGGCCGAGCTGGCGCCGACCGGCGGCGCGATCTCGATCGT
>JAUHYB010000319.1 GCA_030426745.1 bacterium | reverse complement strand
CCGCGCGCGCGCTCGAGGAGGGCCACGACAACGTCGTCGCGCAGCTCTGCTCCGAGAACTCCGTCGACCTGCCCGCGGACAGCGTCGACGCCGCCTTCATCTGCGACGTCTACCACCACTTCGAGTTCCCGCGGAACACGATGGGGTCGCTCGCGCACGCGCTGCGTGACGGCGGCCAGGTCGTCATCGTCGACTTCGAGCGCATCCCCGGCGTCAGCCGCGAGTGGGTGCTGAACCACGTGCGCGCCGGCAAGGACGAGGTCTTCGCCGAGATGGACGCGTTCGGCTTCGAGATGGTCGAGGAGCTGGAGGTCGGCCTGGAGGAGAACTGGGCCGCGCGCTTCCGGCTGCGCTAGCTTCGAGGCGCGGGAAGGGTCATCATCCGCCCGCATGCACGCGAACGACGAACCGGCGGACCGGCGATGATGGAGTTCCCCTTCGACGCCGTGATCTTCGACCTCGACGGCACGCTCGTCGCCACCGAGAGTTACTGGGTGCCCGCGGCGCGCGTCGGCGCGCGCAAGGCGTTCGAGGAGCTCGGGCTGGACCGCGAGGTGCCGTCGCGCGACGAGTGGATGTCGCTGGTCGGCCTGCCGCTGGCCGAGGGCTTCGACCAGCTGTTCGCGGACCTCGAGCCGTCGGCGCGCTCGCTGGTCAAGCGGCGCTGCGAGGAGGAGGAGCACTTCCGCCTGCGCGCGGGCGAGGCGGCGCTCCTGCCGGGCGCGCACGAGATGCTCGCGGAGCTGCGCGGTCAGGGCGTGCGCCTCGGCATCGCCAGCAACTGCAGCGGCGACTACCTCGACGCGATGATGGAGAACCTGGCGCTGGCCGATTTCGTCGAGGAGGCGCGGTGCCTGGACACGCCGCACGTCCACGACAAGCGCGGCATGGTCGAGGACCTGCTGTGGACCTTCGGCACGCGCAGCGCCGTGATGGTGGGGGACCGCGCCGGCGACCGCGAGGCGGCGCACGCGAACGGCATCCCGCACGTGCACGTCGAGTCCGGCTTCGCGCCGCCCGGCGAGGAGCTCGGCGCGGAGGCGACGATCGCGGACCTCGGAGAGCTGTTGCCGCGGCTCGAAGCGCGGCGCTTGTGGCTGGCCGAGACGCTCGACGCGCTCGCGCTGCCGCCGGCCGGCCGCCCGCGCAGCCTGGGCGTCACCGGGCACAGCGGCGCGGGCAAGACGCTGTTCGCGCGCGACCTGGCGCGGCTCGTGCGCGGCGCGGGCGAAGCGGTCTGCGCGCTGTCGCTCGACTCCTTCGCGCGCCGTGGCGCCGCGCCCGACGCGAGCGCGGGGCCGCTCGAACACCTCGACCGCCTGTACGACGTGGACGAGCTGCGCGCGCGCGTCCTGGAGCCCCACGCCCGCGGCGACGAGGTCGCGTTCGAGCGCCCCGACCCGCGCCGCCCCGGCGCGACGATCGCCGTGCGCGTCCCGGCCGGCGCGCTGCTCGTCGTCGAGGGCCCCTTCCTGGGGCACCCGCGCGTGCGCCCGTGCCTCGACCGGCTGCTGCACCTCGACGCGCCGGACGACCTGTGCCTCGCGCGCATCGTCGGACGCGACCTGGCGACGGAGGGCGAGGCCGCCGTCGAACGCGCCCGCGCCGCGCTCCTGCCGGCTGAGCGCGCGTTCGACGCCGTCTATCCTCCCGCGGAGCGCGCGGACGTCGTGCTGGACGCGGCGAACCCGCTGGGGCCGGAAGCGCTGGGGAGCTGAGGAACGTCCGCGCGGACGGAAGCCGCCGCGCCCGCGTGCGCGCTCGTCGGGGGAGTCCGAGCGGTGCGCTGGGTCGTTGCCTGGCAGGGTCGTTCGGGCGGCTGCAGTCGCCCGCGAGGTCCATCGCAACAACGGCGTTCTGCACGGCCGGGACACGTGGAAGGCAGCGCGAGTCCTCCGTCGCGGTTTCACGCAAAGACGCAAAGAAGGACGAAAACCACGTGCAGGAGAAGAGGGACGGGTGAAAGGCAGCCTCCACCCCAGCACTAGCAGCCAAACAGCGACTCCATGCTTCCGGCACCGTGCATAGGCCGGCGCAGCGCCGCCTTGCGGCGCTTGATCCGACCGAAGGGCGGATGCGGGCGGTGGACTCCTCCTTCTGCTGCTGCGGCCGCGCGCAGCCGTGGTTCGTTCTTCTTCGCGCTCTTTGCTCCTTCGCGGTCGTTGCGTGAGGCCGCGACTGGGGCCGTGCGGGCGCTTGGCCGTGTCCCGGGGGTTCACTGCGCCGTTGCAGGGATGGACCGCGCGGGCGGCTGCAGCCGCCCGCGAGGTCCGTTCCTACAACAGCGTCCTGCACGGCCGGGACACGTGGAAGGCAGCGCGAGTCCTCCGTCGCGGTTTCACGCAAAGGCCGCAAAGGAGCAAAGAGCGCAAAGAAGGACGAACCACACGCAGGAGAAGAGCAACGGATGAAAAGCACGCTCTACCCCAGCACTGGCAGCAGCGGAGCAACTGCTGATTCCCGGCACCGTGACCAGGCCGGCGCAGCGCCGCCCCGCTGTTCTTGATCCGACCGAAGGGAGGATGCGGGCGGTGGACTCCTCCTTCTGCTGCTGCGGCCGCGCGCGGCCGTGGTTCGTTCTTCTTCGCGCTCTTTGCACCTTTGCGGCCTTTGCGTGAGGCCGCGACTGGGGCCGTGCGGGCGCTCGGCCGTGTCCCGGCGGGTCACTGCACCGTTGCAGGGATGGACCGCGCGGGCGGCTGAAGCCGCCCGCGCGGTCCATCCCTGCAACAGCGTCCTGCACGGCCGGGACACGTGGAAGGCAGCGCGAGTCCTCCGTCGCGGTTTCACGCAAAGGCCGCGAAGGAGCAAAGAGCGCGAAGAAGGACGAACCACACGCAGGAGAAGAGGAGCGGGTGAAAAGCACGCTCCACCCCAGCACCGGCAGCCACGGAGCAGCTCCAGGTACTCCGCACCGTGAACCGACCGGCGCAGCGCCGCCCTGCGGCGCTCGATCCGCCCGAAGGGCGGATGCGGGAGGTGGACTCCTCCTTCTGCTGCTGCGGCCGCGCGCAGCCGTGGTTCGTTCTTCTTCGCGTCTTTGCGTGAGGCCGCGACTGGGGCCGTGCGGGCGCTCGGCCGTGTCCCGGCGGGTCACTGCGCCGTTGCAGGGATGGACCTCGCGGGCGGCTGCAGCCGCCCGCGCGGTCCATCCTGCAGCGGCGGCCTGCAGGAAGCCGGACCGGTGCCGGGATCGACGAGTCCCGCGTCGCGGGCGAGAGGGGCGCCCGGCGTCGCGTGTCGACCGACCGCCACCCGGCCGCGCGTGGATGCGGTAGGCTCGTGTTCCGAGGGAGGTCGGAGAGACGATGGACGACGGGAGTCGGATCGAGACGGACGTGGTGATCCTGGGCGGCGGGCTGGCGGGCTCGACGGCGGCGCTGTGCCTGGTGCGGCAGGGCTTGCGGGTGATGGTCCTCGACCGGGGGACGCACCCGCGCTTCGCGCTCGGCGAGTCGACGACGACCCCGTCGTCGCTGTGGATCAAGGTGCTCGCGGAGCGCTACGACGCGCCCGAGCTGCACCACATCACGACCGGCGAGGGCGTCCGCCGGCACGTCGCGCCGACCTCGGGCGTGAAGAGCAACTTCGGCTTCCTGTACCACGAAGAAGGCGCGGCGGCGCCGGCGCGGTCGTGGCAGGCGGTGATCCCGCAGGCCGAGTTCTCGGACGAGGACGTCGGGCCGCCGCAGTCGAGCGAGATGCACTTCTTCCGGCAGGACGTCGACGAGTACCTGTGGAACACGGCGCTCGGCGCGGGCGCCGTCGGGCGCAGCGGGTGCGAGGTGACGGCGGTCTCCTTCCGCGACGACGGCGCGACGATCGAGACGGCCGCGGGCGAGACGATCGACTGCGGCTTCGTGATCGACGCGAGCGGCTACCGCTCCGTCGTCGCGAGCGCGCTCGGGCTGCGCGAGGACCCGCCGCGCTGGCGGACGAACTCGCGCGCGATGTTCACGCACATGACCGGCGTGAAGCCGTTCGAGGACGTCGACGACGAGGCGCAGCCGCTCGCGCCCTGGAGCCAGGGCACCCTGCAC
>JAUHYB010000318.1 GCA_030426745.1 bacterium | reverse complement strand
CACGACGAGGAGGCCGCGCTGCTGATGGCCGTCGGCAACGCGACGGGGATCACGGCGTCCGAGTCGGTGTGGGTGCCGCTGTCGGAGCGGCTCGGCGACTGACGCGGAGGCACTCCGAACCGGGGGGCGCTTCGAGGGTGCACTCGAGGCGACGCACCGGGGCGGCGGCGATCGGCCGCATGCGTTCCTCCGTGGCCGAACCCGAGCGGCTCACCGCGCCACTTCCGGGCCGACCGTGCGGACGGCTGCAGCCGCCCGCGAGGTCCATCCCTGCAACAGCGTCCTGCACGGCCGGGAGGCTGGGAACGCAACGCGAGCCGCGCTCCTGCGCGGGTGGTTCACGCGGGTCGCCGTCAGCGCCGGTCGGTGCTCCGAGTACACCGGGTTCCCCGAGCGCTCGGCGGCCCCGCGTCGTTCAGGCGTCCTCGCCCGTCGTGCCGATGTCCTCGAACCACAGCTCGGGGTGCGCGGCGATGAAGCGCTCCATCAGCGCGCGGCAGCGCGGGTCGTCGGCGATGACGAGCTCGATGCCGTGCGCGCGGTTCTCGTCCTCCGGCCCCTGGAAGGTCGCGTTCTCGCCGATCACGACGCGCGGGATCTCGTAGAGGCGGATCGCGCCGCTGCACATCGCGCAGGGCGACAGCGTCGAGTAGATCGTGCAGCGTCGGTACTCCGTCGCGCGCAGGCGGCCGGCGTTCTCGAGGCAGTCCATCTCCGCGTGGTGGATCGGGCTGCCGCGCTGCACGCGGCGGTTGTGGCCGCGGCCGACGATCTCGCCGTCCAGCACCAGCACCGAGCCGATCGGGATGCCGCCCTCGGCGAGCCCGGCTTCCGCCTCGGCGATCGCGGCGTCCAGCGCCGCGCGGTCGAATGTTCCTTCCATGCGCTCCTCCGCTCGGTCAAGCTCCCAGGCTAGCCGCGGGCCCGGCGCGCTCCAACGCCGCCGTGCCGCCGAAGGACGGACCGACCGATGAAGAAGCACCTGATCTACGGCATCGACGACGTGCCGCCGCTCGGGGAAGTCGTGCCGCTCGGCTTCCAGCACTACCTGACGATGTTCGGGTCGACGGTGGCGATCCCGCTGATCCTTTCGGACGCGCTGGGGATCGCCGGCGACCCGGTGAAGCAGGCGGCGCTGATCTCGACGATGTTCTTCGTCAGCGGGATCGTCACGCTGCTGCAGACGACCTTCGGCAACCGCCTGCCGCTGATCCAGGGCGGCACCTTCTCGCTGCTGGCGCCGACGATCACGATCTGCGGCATGGCGCACCTCGCGAACGCCGGCTTCGAGGTCCGCATGCGCGAGGTGCAGGGCGCGATCATCCTGGGCGGTCTCGTCGAAGCGGTGATCGGCTACTCCGGGCTGGTCGGGCGCATCCTGACGCGCGTCGGCCCGATCACGATCGCGCCGACGATCGCGCTGATCGGCCTGTCGCTGTACGAGTTCGGCGCGCCGCAAGCGGGCCTGCACTGGGGCATCGGCGGCCTGACGATCGGGTTGATCGTGCTGTTCAGCCAGTACATGAAGCGCACGCACCGCGCCTTCGAGCTCTTCCCCGTGATGCTCGGCATCCTGATCGCGTGGGGGACGGCGTGGGGATTGACGGCGGGCGGCGTGTTCCAGGAGGGCCACCCCGCGTACGTCTCGACCGACGGCGTCACGGCGGCGAGCTGGGTCGGCGTGCCCGCGCCCTTCCAGTGGGGTGTGCCGACCTTCGGCGCCGCGGCCTTCGTCGGCATGCTCGCCGGCTTCCTCGCCTCGATCGTCGAGTCGGTGGGCGACTACTACGCCTGCGCCCGCCTCGCCGGCGCGCCCGTCCCGGATCGCCGCACGGTCAGCCGCGGCATCGGCATGGAGGGCGTCGGCTGCGTCATCGCCGGCGTCTTCGGCACGGGCAACGGCACGACGAGCTACTCCGAGAACATCGGCGCCATCGGCCTGACCCGCGTCGGCAGCCGCCGCGTGGTGCAGGTCGGCGCGTGGATCATGATCGTGCTGGCCTGCTTCGGGAAGTTCGGCGCGCTCTTCACCACGATCCCCGCGCCGATCGTCGGCGGCATGTACTGCGCGATGTTCGGCATGATCGCGTCCGTCGGCCTGTCGAACCTGCAGTTCGTCGACCTGAACTCCGCGCGCAACCTGTTCATCGTCGGCTTCGCGTTCTTCATGGGGCTCAGCGTGCCCGTCTACTTCCAGCAGCACCCGCTCGCGCTGGGCGAGTCGCTCGGCTGGCTGGCCGACATCGTGAACACGATCGGCAAGACCGGCATGGCGGTGGGCGCGCTGTTCGCCTTCGTGCTGGACAACACGATCCCGGGGACGCGTGAAGAGCGCGGGCTGACCGCGTGGCACGCGTGACGGAAGCGCGGCGCGGCCTCCCGCTCGCGTGGCTCCTGGTCGCGCCGCAACTCGCGATCTGGGGCGTCCTGTGGTTCCTGCCCGTCACGCTCCACGGCGGGCGCGGCGTCGACGTCAGCGTCGCGGTGCTCTTGGCCTGCGCCTCGGTGCTGATCCTGCTTGTCAGCGCGATCGTGACGTACCGCACGGACCGGAACCGGTCGGGCTCCTGGTCCGCGGTCGCCGTACAGCTCTCGATCCCGGCGTGCGTGTTCGCCGGGCACTACGCGCTGGAGCAGTGGCGCATGCCGCCGTTCCGCGACGCGGCGGACCACCAGCACCTGGTCGGCGCCACGCGCGCCGAGGCGGAGCGGGAACTCGGGACCTACGGCGCGCAGGTCACGACCGTCCGACGCGGGACGGCGCCGCCGGAAGTCTGGTTGCACTACCCGGGCATGAAGCTGGTCGTCGACGAGTCCGGTCGCGTGGTCGCTGTCGAGCCGCGCCGTTAGGCGCCGCGATCCGCTGGTCCGGGGCGGCGCGATCCGCCACCATCGCGGGATGCAACCCTGGCTCGCCTGGACCGCGGCCGCCGTGCGCCGACACGGCTGGGCGCCGATCGCCGTATTCCTGCTGCACGTCGTGCTGTCACGACTCGTCGGCGCGTACGCGCACGCTCCCTGGCTCGACCTGCCGATGCACGTCGCGGGCGGCGTCGCCATCGCGCACTTCTTCCGCGGCGCGCTGCTCCTGCCGGAGGCGACGGCGGTCGTCGGCGCGCCGAGCCGCCCCGGTCGCTTCCTGCTGGCGCTCGCGCTGGTCTGCACGTCGGCGGTCGTGTGGGAGTTCCTCGAGTGGACCGGCGACGCGCTCGGGCTGACGAGCGCGCAGGCGGGGCTCGACGACACGATGCTGGACATGGCGCTCGGCGCCGCGGGCGGCGTGCTGTACCTGGCGGCTCGCTCCTCCAAGTGACAGGGCGGTTCGTCCAGGGCGCGCGGCGCCGGCGCTTCCGCTAGGCTGTCGTTCCGCCGACGCTCGACCTCGATCGTCGTTCGCAAGACCCGGTCGCATCGCTTCGTCGCGCGGGAACGCGCCGCGGCGACGCGCCGTTCCGCCTACGAGGAGACACACGCCATGTGGAACAGACTGCTGCCGCTCGGACTGCTCCTGGCGACGAGTTGCGTCGCCGTGTCGCACCGGACCCCGACCGCGCTGGTCGACCTCGAGATCCGCGGCGAGCCCGTCATCCTCCCCGGCGGACCGTCGATCTACGTCGACGACGTCTACCGCGGCAACCCGGTCGACGAGCGCTTCCGCCTGTTCCTGACGGAGGGGGAGCACGAGGTCCGCTTGATGGGTGGATCCGAGGTGTACTGGGAAGGTGCGATCGCCGTCGACGGACGGGCGGCGTCCCAGCGGTTCCTCATCCGCTACGAGCCGGACGGGACCGGAACGGTCACGGCGGTCGAGTGAAGGACGCGCCGGATCGACCGCATGCGCGCGCGGCGGTCGGGTGACGGAGCGCGACGCATGAACGTCCTCTTCCTGTGCGGCCGCAACCAGTGGCGCAGCCCGACCGCGGAGCAGCTGTACGCGCGCGTGCCCGGCGTCGCGGCGCGCTCTCGCGGGCTCGCGTCGTCGGCGCGGCGGCGCGTCACGGCCGCCGACGTCGCGTGGGCGGACGTCGTGTTCGTGATGGAGGACGCGCACCGTCGGCGGCTCG